>JAUYCD010000030.1 GCA_030692375.1 Candidatus Latescibacter sp.
AAAAAGAAATTACAGATAGAGTGAACATATGTTACATCGAAAATAATTCAATTTTGAAGAAATTAAGGTAAATATTCTTCTATCATTTTATTATATAAGCACTTAAGATTAATGCGTAAAAATTTTGTGAATAATCCGGGTTAATAAGGGGGGATGCCGAAGGCAGGGGGGATATTTCAAGACACAGGAGCACTCAATTTCTCTTATTTACTGTATGTTGCTGACTTAACGACATAACCAAATAAATTAATTTCGATTATTAGAATACCACCGGAGGTAAATCATGGCAAAATCACCCGCTCGCAGGGATTTTCTCACCGCCGCTGTTGCAGCCGCCGGAACACTGGCCGCTTCAAGCGCCGGGGCTGAACCGCGCATCAGTTGGAAACCCCGTACTCCCGCCAGCCGTGAACTCGTACGGGTCGGCGTGGTTCTAGGACGTTTCACGCACACCAAGAATATCTGGTACGCCTACACCAACCCATCCGCAGGAACGCCACGCCGTACCGGGATGACAATCACCCATTACTGGACCCACTGGAATGACGTAGTCGAAGATTTCGAGAAAAAAACCGGCGCGGTGCGGGTAAAGAATCTGAATGACATGATCGGGAAGGTGGACGGGATCATTGTGGACGAAGCGCATGCCATCTCGCTTCAGCATCTTGCCGCAAAACCCTACCTTGAATCGGGTATGCCGACCTTTGTCAACCGCCCCTTTTCATCGTCCATGAAAAAAGCGAAAATGATGGTGGATATCGCCCGGAAAGCCGGTACACCGATAATGTCCGGCTCGTCGTTCGAATATCTCAAGGAAGCCATCGCCGCCCGTAAGCTGGTAGACCGCAAGAAACTGCTTGCCTACGAAGCCTTCAACGCCTCGTCCGATTACTACACGCACGGCCTTCACGGAATCTGGTTCGCCTATACCTGTATCGGAGGAGGAGTCGCCCGTATCGGCACCCTGGGGCGGAAATGGTGGGCCGGGCCGGCGCTGACCTATATCGAGCATGAACCGCGGGTACCGGACGGCCAGCCCATCTACGGCACGGTCCGTCACGGCGCCACTTCTGGGGGGAACTGCGGCATAAGGGTTTACAGCCCCCAGGAACAGGATTTCGACAACGGTCCGGAAGGTACAGGCTGGGCGCGGGATATGAGCCTCTGGACGCCCATGCTCATTGCCATGGAGGAAATGTTCGAAACAGGTAAGATGCCGGAGCCGTATGATGATATTCTTGAAAAAACCCACATTTTCCTCGCCTCGCTCCATTCACTCATGGATCTGAACGGCGGGCTGGTGGACATGAAATCATTTTCTGACGACTGGGACGGCGGCTCGCTAAAGCCGGAGCAGTATCCCGGAAACAGTTACACCCCGGCGGAATTGAAAGAGTACGAACGGGCGCTGAGCGGAGCATGACCGTATCTGACGTAAATACATCATATGTAAAGATAGATTTCGTTTATTAATAGATGCCGAAACGGTTTCACCGTTCCCGAGAAACGGCAACGGTTTCACCGTTCCCGAGAAACGGCAACGGTTTCATCGTTCCCGCGAAGCGGCAACAAGTTCGGCATGACACGTGTCATCCTGAACTTGTTTCAGGATCCAATTAACCTGTTGGAAATTAGATAAATGGAGGTATGAATATGATAAAAGGCAAGCTGGTTTTAGTGCTGCACAGCCATCTCCCCTATGTGATTGCACATGGCAAATGGCCGCATGGCATGGATTGGATCAACGAGGCGACGGCGGAAACCTATATCCCGTTTCTGAAAGTGATGGATAGGCTCATCTCCGAAGGAATTTCACCGAAAATCACCATCGGTCTTACTCCGGTTCTTTCCGAGATGCTTGCCGACGAAGCATTCAAATACGAGTTTCAGGATTATCTCACAACTAAGATTGAGGCGGCGCAGGCAGACGCGAGGGAATTCACCCGCATCGGAGACAGCAGCCGGTACGAACTTGCTGTACTTTGGGAGGGGTATTACAGCGATGTCAGAACCTATTTTAACGACGCACTGAAACGTGATATCGTCGGCGCTTACCGTAAGAAGCAGGATGACGGTCATATCGAGATCATCACCTGCGCCGCCACGCACGGATACCTGCCGCTCCTGGGGGAGGATACCGCAGTCCAGGCGCAGATAAAACTTGGGGTGGCCACCTACAGGAAGCATTACGGCCGTCAGCCCCTGGGCATCTGGCTGCCTGAATGCGCCTACCGTCCCGCTTACAACTGGACGCCGCCGGTGGAAGGATTCGGCGGTCCGCGGCTCCGCAAGGGGGTAGAGGAATTTCTCAGCGAAAACGGGATTCAGTATTTCATCGTCGATTCCCACCTGCTAAAGGGCGGGCGGTCCATAGGAGTGTACCTGGACCGGTTCGAGGCGCTCAAACAGCTCTGGAAAAACTTTGAGAGCCAGTACAAACCGGTCGAAGAAGATACCGAGAAATCCTCCCACCGGCTGTATTATGCATCCAGCGCCCAGGGCAAAAGCCCGGTCGCATTCTTCACCCGCGACCCGGATACCGGGATTCAGGTCTGGAGCGGCGAGCACGGCTATCCCGGGGACGGCAGCTATCTCGATTTTCACAAAAAACACTATCCCGGCGGACATCGTTACTGGAAAGTGACTTCCGCCAAATCGGATCTGGCCGACAAACAGGTGTACGAACCGGAGAATGTGCATGGCCGTATTCTGGAGAATGCCCACCATTTCAAGAATCTGGTGCGCTCCATCTGCCTGAGCGAGGATTTCAAAGACGGTTACACCCCCATTGTCTGCGCGCCGTTCGACGCAGAGCTTTTCGGGCACTGGTGGTTCGAGGGGCCGCAGTGGCTCTATGCGGTATTGAAGGAGATTTCTCTCGATCCGGAGCTTTCTGCCGCCACCATGCAGGAATGCTTCGAGGAAAACCCTCCCCAGCACATAGTCTCGCTGCCGGAAGGCTCCTGGGGACAAGGCGGGTTCCACTGGATATGGCTCAACGACTGGACCCGCTGGACATGGAAACATGTCTATGAGGATGAAAAACTCATGCAGGAAGCGGCGGTGAAATACGCTGACCGTACCGATGAACCGGCAGCTTCCCTTCTGAAACAGCTTGCCCGTGAGTTGGTGCTCCTGGAAAGCTCGGACTGGCAGTTCCTCATTAGCACCTGGTCGGCCCGCGACTATGCCGAGATGCGGTTCACCCAGCACCATGAGGATTTCCTGCTGCTCCTCAAACTGCTGAACAAGGCCGCCGATGGGGAGGCTTTGAGCGATGAGGAGAGGGAAAGCGTTAAAATTATTGAAGAGCGGGACAAGCTGTTTGCCGACATAGAGCCGAAATGGTGGGCGGAAGTGGAGTATAAGTAAGAATGTTGTTGCTCCGGCGATTTAAAATGCGAACGCAACTATTGGGATAGATGCCGAAACAAGTTCGGCATGACGTTTTCCAGTTACACTGTTTAATCATCGGAACTATAAAACCTCCTGTCGGGGTATTGAAAGAATTTCAACGATTACAAAGCTACCCATCGTTGAAGCCGGAGGATATTCAGGCGGCTCTTTCGTATGCGGCTGAACTGGCGCAATAGCGTATTATTCTCATGGCATCGGGGAAGAATTGTACACAGACGATTTAAACATAATTGCATACATTGTCAATTATACATGACAACATATTTTATTGCGTTTCTTTTCAAAATAGATGCCGAAACGGTTGCTAAAAGATGCGCTGCGCTTTCATCGTTCCCGCGAAGCGGCAACA
The DNA here is from genome assembly GCA_030692375.1 of Candidatus Latescibacter sp. Lineage (NCBI taxonomy): Bacteria > Pseudomonadati > Candidatus Latescibacterota > Candidatus Latescibacteria (ex Chuvochina et al. 2023) > Candidatus Latescibacterales > Candidatus Latescibacteraceae > Candidatus Latescibacter > Candidatus Latescibacter sp. The sequence goes on from JAUYCD010000030.1 coordinate 3,767, forward strand.
AGTTCGGCATGACACGTGTCATCCTGAACTCGTTTCAGGATCTAAACACT
>JAUYCD010000031.1 GCA_030692375.1 Candidatus Latescibacter sp.
TTTTTTTTACCCCCTTAAAAAGGGGGTCGCCGCTCAAGCGGCGGGGGGATCTTTATTCGCCGGGAAGAAGAAATCCCCCCTGCCTTTGGCATCCCCCCTTGTTAAGGGGGGAATATGAATCCAACTTTATTGCATTGACTTAGCACTAGTCAATGAGTGAGGTTTACGCATACGAATGCAGTCCTGATATCAGGTAGTTTACTCCAAACAGGGTAAACAGTGTAACGATAAACCCGATCACCGCAATCAAGGCTGTCGCCCGTCCTTTCCATCCTCTGACCACCCGGACATGGAGAAACAAGGCATATACAATCCAGGTAATCAGCGCCCAGGTTTCCTTGGGATCCCAACTCCAGTAATCGCCCCAGGCATATTTGGCCCAAACCGCCCCGAAAATGAGCGCCCCCAGTGTGAAGATGGGAAAACCGAACGCAATGGCGCGATAGGTCAGGGTATCGAGCGTCTCCAGGTCCGGGAACGTTCGCGCCGGGAACGAATCTTCTTTGGCGCGCTCCAGGATCAAATACATCAGCCCTGAGCCGAAAGCCACTGCGAATGCCGCCTCGCCGATGAACGAGAGCACCACATGCCAGACCAGCCACTGGCTTTGAAGAGCCGGAATGAGCGGCACAACCTCCTTGGAAGTTGAGGGCAGGGATGAGAAAGCCATGAGAAGAAAAACAACCGGGAGAATGAATACCCCGAAAACGCGGTTTTTTAATTTCCATTCCACAAACAGGAAAAAGAGGACGATCACCGCGCTGAAGAAATTCAGCGATTCATAGATGTTGGTGATCGGCATGAACTGAGCCGCCGTTCCCCTTATGATAAGCCCGATTATCTGCATGGTAAGGCCGAGGAGGAGTATGATGTTTCCCGCCTGGGCAAGTTTTCCTGTGCGTTTCCAGAAAGAAAGAAAATAAATGATCATGGAAACGCCGTAACCGACAAAAGCGCCGTAGAAAAGATTGACATCTATAGAATTGCTCATTGCCTCTCTCCAGTTTTACTGCCGTTTCCGGCATTGTTCTTGATACAGTGTTTTATCCAGTTCCGGAAAGGTTCAGTATCACCTTTCACCTGCGCCCCGATATACAGCCTGCCTTCTTCTTCCAAAACCCACAGGCGCTGCGGCCTGTAGTAGAAGGAGAGGAAGAATCCGATCATGATGAGCAGAGCGCCGAATCCCATGAGCGGCAGCCCGCGGTCCCGCACTACCCCCAGCACGGTATAATACCCAAAGGACGATTCTGCGACCGAAGGAGATCCGCCGGTGCGCATATCGAGCATTGAAAAGGTGAGATTGGCATTCGGATTCATCGGCATGTTCATTCCGGGAAAATTCTGGAATGCGTACACACTCCAGGCTGTCCCTCCGTGAACGATTACATCCAGTTTCACCGCCGGATTGGCCTTGCCGGAAGGCCCGCCCATCTGCAGATCACGGTGTAACTCTGAGAGCCGTACACGGATGCTGTCGCCAAAGCCGGGAACCGGGTTTTCGCTGCCAAGGGTCATGTCCCAAGAGGCGAGCGGAGGCATCTTTTCCGGGGCGCCTTTTAAGCGCACCTCAATCCTCACAGTATCGGAGGCCGAAGAAACTGCCGAAGAATTCTCCGAGCGGCCATAACTCGACTGATAGACGGTAAGCCCCTGTAACATGAGCGGATGATTAACCCGGATATCTTTCTTGAAAGGGGCGCCGCGCGCCGGGGTGACTGTAACCGAACTGGTATATGATTTCGGACGGCTGGGGTATTTATCGTAGAACGCTACGGTAAAACTGTCAAGCTGGACAGTGAATCCGAGAGAAAGCGAGCTGCTGTCGGAGAGTGCGGCCGCCGTCTTTTTTTCCCCTTTTTCCAGGACGAGGCTCGCCCGTTTTCCGCTGGCCAGGCTGACCATTCCCCCTGTGAGCATGATGAGGATGCTCAGGTGAACTAGGGAAGAACCCAGATATCCGAGCCATCTCTTTTCGCCGAAAAGCCCCGAGTCGCCGACCTTTTTCAGGAAAAACCCGGCATGTGAAAATACATCCCGGATCTCCTCGAGAGAGGTTTTTTCCAGAGTGAATCGGATTGGCATCCCGGAGATGCCCGCCCGTCCGGGAGAAGTATCAGGGCGAAATGTGGTTTTAATAAGAGCCGGAAAACGTTTCGCCGTGCAGAGGATGAGATTCAGCCCGAACAGCCCCAAAAGCCCGATGAACAGGGGGGAGGTATAGGTAGTGTCCAACCGGAAAATCTTAATCAGGGTAAACATGACTGTCCCGTACTGTTCATTGTAGAATTCAAGGGGACGGCCCTGCGGGATGATTGTGCCGATTACTGCGACCGCAGTGATGGCTGTAAGCGCCACCAGCCCGAACTGGATGGAACTCAGGGTTTCTAACGTGCCCGGCGATTTATCCGGTGTGGGGCTGGAAGGCATGCCGATAGTCTATTCCTTTCTATAACAATACATCGATGGTGTTTAGATCCTGAAACGAGTTCAGGATGACACGTGTCATGCGCTGGCTTCGACAGGCTCAACCAGCGGGAACTGAGCTTGTCGAAGTGCCGCTTAGCGGGAATGATGAAAGCGCAGCGCATCTTTTAGCAACCGTTTCGGCATCTATTTCGAAACGAAACACACTAAAATATGTCGTCATGTATAACTTGTACTGGAAAACTATCAATTACTTTGACATGAAGCAAACATTTTTTTCGAGAGAGGGTACAAGCCTGCAGAGTGTTACCCCCTCTCCTGACACCGGGGTCCCCGCAAGTGCTTGCACTTGTGGGGTGGAGTAGAGGGGGACTGGGGGTGAGGCAGAGAAATACCGGAGGAAAATGTAAAACTGACTTGTTCACAGATCTTCTTTTAGCCCGATCTATTCATAAACTTAAGGATAAAATCCCCCCGCCGTTTCACGGCGACCCCCTTGTTAAGGGGGTTATTAAAAAAGGGAAAAGACAGTCTCGTACATAATTCTCCCCTTAATAAGGGGAGATGCCGACAGGCAGAGAGGATTTCTGACTCAATAAATTGTGATGAATATATTTTATGAATTATCCGGGTTAGAAGGCTTATGAAAAATCCTGTTTAATTGATAGATGCCGTTTCAGGATCTAAATGAAAATAATAACCGACTTTTTCACAAGCCGTTTAAATACTATGACATTGTGCACAGTAACCCCGGTCTCCATTGTGGCCGGTATTTCCTAAATCTTCTGTAGAACCGATAAAATCTTTGATGGGTAAAGGCGTTGGAGTAATCGATATCGCCCGTGATACGGGCAGAAAGAAGTCACCTTTCTTAGTCGGTGTAATGGTATATGACCCAGTATTAATTTTATCAACAGCATATTGTCCTAAAGAATCAGTCAGCGTTGACGCTTCGCCAACCGTAATGGTGATGCCCTGCATTCCCTTTCCCCATTTATCCACTACCCGGCCTGAAAGGGCGGCATTGCTATTACTAGTATTAGCAGCGCTGGTATCAAGCACGGAAACGGTTTTGCCGCTGCATGACATACAAACTATAACAATGACTGCGCTTAAAAGAATCGGGAGTAATACAAACTTTTTCATGGTGATACCTTGCCTTGGTGAGGAGGTTGATATTTACGCGCCTAATTTTATTGAATTTTCATGAAATAACTTCCTGTTGGAACGTTCATAAGTCTCTGAAAAAAGCGCATTGAGAGACTCAACAAGACGTTTTCTTGTCTCCCCGGACTCGGAAGCCCTGAGCGTGACCGTTGGATTATGGAGTATCTTTCTGACTATTCGCCGGGTTACCAGATCAACTGCATCATAAATTTCAGCGTTTACTTTGTTTTTTATCTTTCCAAGCTCTTCAGTACGAATATTTTCACATTTTTCCCGGAGCGTACGTATTTCAGGGAGTATTTCCCGTTCTTGGAGCCATGTGTCATACTCATCAACCTTGAGTTTTATTATTTCTCGCGCTTTTATCTCTTCACTATTTCTCCCGTTGTAATTTTCCCCGGTAACATCTTTCAAATTATCGATATTATAGAGAATGATGTTTCCGATGGAGGCAACTTCAGGATCTATATTCCTCGGAACTCCGAGGTCGATAAGGGTAAGGATGGCGCCATCCCGGTGTCCGATGCACTCTATCAGACGGCTCTTGGTAATTATGGGATTTGAAGAGGATGCAGAAGTGATGATGATATCGACTTTCCCGAACATCTCATCCATTTTTTCAAATGGTATAGCTTCTCCGGACAGTTCTTCCACCAGGGCATCTGCACGTTCTGCGGTTCTGTTGGCCAGATAGAGCTTTTTAATACCGGAATCTATCAACAGCCTCGCGCACATCCTGCCTATTTTGCCGGCGCCTACCAGGAGAACAGTCCGATTTTGAAGAGAACCATAGGTTTTCCGGGCCAGCGCTACAGCAGCCGAACTGGCGGAAATTGCCCCCTCGCTTCCAAAAGTACAATTGGTTCTAACCTGTTTACTTACCTGAAATGCCTGATGAAACAGACGGTTGATAATAGGACCGGTGCAATTATTATCGCATGCAAGTGAGAAAGCGGATTTCACCTGCCCGAATATCTGAGACTCACCGAAAATCATGGAGTCGAATCCACATATGACCTGGAAAAGATGTTCGATCACATCTGTTCCATTCAGGCAATAAAAATACCTGAGGAAACTTTTGTCTATTCCGGATATATCCAAAATATAGTTTTCAATGTTTCTTCGAGTTTCCCGGAACGAATCACCGGCAACAGCGTAGATCTCCGTACGATTGCAGGTTGAAAGAACGAGGCATTCACGGATACTGCTCATTCTCTTGATCTCAGATAATACAGAGATGAGAGCATCGCCGGTGAATGAAAATTTTTCCCGAATTTCAACAGGCGCAGTCTTATGTGATATCCCGATAAGTAACAAATTGCCTTTATGTATGCTCATTTTTTTCTTTTCGGATTGTAGTGTCCACCACCGCATTGAATCTTCATCAGAAAACGTTGTATTGTGCGGAAGAAGTTACTTTCTGTTTCATGTTGTCTGCTTGAAAAAGGGCTGGCTAAAATACAGCCAGCCCTTTTTCCGTACATAAAAACTAGTTTACAATGCTATCAAATCATTCCACAAATATTTATTTCTTCATGTATGCAATGGAATTCTTCAGGAGCGCCTTGTAATATTTCGCATTGTGGACGCCCCCGCTCTTGTCTCCAAGCAGCATCCGATAATTAAACAGACAGCCGGCCTGATCCATGGGATAGGTCCCGACCACTGCCAAATTGGCGTCGGTCAGGAGCTTCTTGGCGATGAGAATATCCTTCAACTCCTTCGTAAGGGCCGCAATTTCCGTCAGCTGCCCGTTAATATCAAAATTCTTGGCTGTCGAATGGCACTTCGTACATGCGGCTACGTACAATGTTTCCACCCCGTTATAATCGTAAGCCAATCTCCATGTATGCCCGCCGGCCTTATTCCCGTAAGGCGGCGCCATATGACACGTCACGCAGCCGTCGTTGGTCGCAGTCTTGTGAGAAGAGCTTTCATAGGCCGTGAGGCCCTTGATTTCATACCCGCCGACTCCGAGAAGAACGGAAGACTGCGAGCCGTAGTGCGGGCCGAACCGTGACGAGGTGACACGAATCGTTGCGGTGTCTGCATGGGCCACCGTCGGATCAGGAGTTACCGGCCTCTGCTGATGGCATTCCGCGCAGAGGTTGGATTTGCCGACGTTGTAGGTTCCGCCGCGGACCAGCTTTACCGGAGTCGACGTGGCAAGGTCGAAATCGGTACGGTCGTACTTCTTGTGGATGTTGTGGCAGGTACGGCAGTTTTGGGGAGTGGCATTATCGATCTTCGCGAGCGCCGTCTTGGGATGGACAGTGCCGAGGGTCTCTCTGAAGCCCTCGCTGGTATGGCAAGGCGCGCAGCCGGCTTCGCTTCGGTCGTTATGACCGCCCATTGCGTGCTGCGAATTTTCCCACTGCAACTGTTTCGCCAAAACTTCGGTGGAGACGCTGTGACACGTGCCGCATGCGGCAGTCCCCCCCGAGGCCCCTGCCGGTCCTGCCGGACCTGCCGGGCCCTGGTCTCTTTGACATCCAACAATCATGGCGATCCCTCCGACCATCACAATCGCCAAAACCCCGGTGAAAATTGCCGATACTTTTTGCATATCCCCTCCTCTGAAATGTTAGATGATTAATACGATTAAAAAATTTTTTAAATATATCGCCTCAAATTTTGCCCATAGAATTGCAAAGGATATGCCAACAGTATTGAATTTAACCTTACAATTCATCAAAAATTTACATGAATTATAAATCCTCGCCCCGGAAAATATAAGATGAGCTGTCTGAAATCTGAGATTGGCTCATAACACATTATACACCATTACATTAATAACTTACTCCCCTATCTCCGATTATTTATTAAAGTCTTTTGTGAATAATTCTATTTCTCGATTAAAAAAATTATGACTGACGAATAGATGGTTTAATTATCTATCTGTATCATTTTACCCTTACTTTTTCATTACATCAATGACGAATATTTGGCATATGATGACGAAAATCGGTTATTCAAATCAGCCGATAAATAATGAAATCTTTTTGTAGTATTAATAAATGTTATTAATATCAAGATATTCAATAAGAAATACTACGAAACCTTTCGATAATTTATTCGTCAAAAATCCTACCCGTTTAAGGTCTCATTATAGTATTTTATAACGGAAATCCGGCAAAAAGTAATTTTTATATGATTTTATGGAGAAGAGGATGGCTGAAAGCCGTAAGCGTTCCATGAAAAAAATAATTCTCGGAAGCCGTGGAAGCAGTCTGGCGCTGGTTCAGGCTGAATTGACGCAAACGTTGCTCTTTGAACGATTTCCCGATTTGGAAACAGAGATATGCATCATTGCAACCGAAGGTGATATTGACCGCACCTCTCCTCTCTCCAGCTTTGGAGGAAGGGGAGCATTTGTTCGAAGCATAGAATCGGCCCTTTTGAAAAATGAAATTGATGTGGCGGTGCACAGCCTGAAAGATTTACCCTCACGGCTTCCGGAGGGCCTGGCGCTGGGCGCTGTTCCGGTGCGCGAAGACCCCCGTGATGCGCTCATTTCACTGGACGGGCATACTCTTGCGGACATTCCCAACGGCAGTATCATCGCCACAGGCAGCGATCGTCGGAGAATTCAATTGGAGAAAATCCGCCCTGACATTTCATTTCGGAATATCCGCGGGAACATCGAGACCCGTATCGGCAAGCTCGGCCTTGCAGGAATTGAAGGAATCGTACTTGCTTGCGCCGGAATAAAACGCCTCGGTCTGGAAAACCATATTACGCAGATTTTCTCTACAGAGGAACTGCTTCCGGCGCCTTGCCAGGGAGCTCTCGGGCTGGAATGCCGAGCTGATGACCAGGACGTCCTTCACCTGCTCGGCTTAATAGATAATCCGGAAATCCGTCCCTGTGTGGATGTCGAAAGAACTTTTATCGCTACACTCGGTATGGGTTGCCACGCCCCGGTAGCCGCACTCGCCAGTATGGAAGGGGAACAAATCACCTTCACCGGCCTGGTAGCCGGAAAAAACGGCTTGATATTCCGCGAGAGCCGGACGATATACTATAAGGAAGCCGAAGATGCGGCACGTTCCCTGGCTGAAAAGTTTAGGAAGAGTATGGAAGGATTATAAAGGAATGGACAAATCATGGTATATCTGGTAGGCGCCGGTCCGGGCGATCCGGGTCTCATAACGGTCAAAGCTCTTGATCTGATCCGGCGGGCGGATGTTATTCTCTATGACCGCCTGATCAATCCACTGCTCCTTTTCCATGCCCGGGCCGACTGTACCCTGATCGATGTCGGAAAAAGCGCGGACAGTCATACCTGCCCCCAGGAC
>JAUYCD010000032.1 GCA_030692375.1 Candidatus Latescibacter sp.
GGGGATGCCAAAGGCAGGGGGGATTTCTTCTTCCCGGCGAATAAAGATCCCCCCGCCGCTTGAGCGGCGACCCCCTTTTTAAGGGGGTAAAAAGAAAAAGAAACTTCAGCACCAGACATTATCTGATTGACATTACACTAGTTCGGCATGACACTTGTCATCCTGAACTTGTTGCCGCTTTGCGGGAACGATATAACCGTTTCAGGATCTATACGCTGAAACAGAAGGGAATATGAACGCAGATACAAAGATTCTGGAGCAGCGATGCATCAATGCCATTCGCTTTCTTGCGGCGGATGCGGTGCAGAAGGCGAATTCCGGGCATCCGGGCGCTCCCATGGGTGCGGCTTCGATGGCTTTTGTCCTCTGGACCCGTTTCTTACGGCACAAGTGGTGGAGCAGGCCAGAAAATTGATAGAGTAGAGGGGAGAGAAATGGATGAGGAAAGAGACCGTGAAAAAAAACAGGCCTCCGAGCGGGCGGTGGATTTTATCAAGACGGGTATGATTGTAGGGCTGGGTCATGGCAGCACAGTCCATTATGCTATTCTCCGGATTTCACATCTTTTGCGTGAAGGCAAGCTTGAAAACATTCTCTACGTCCCCTGCTCGGATAATGTCGGAGAAACAGCTCTGAGATTGGGAATTCCCTTGACCACTCTCGACGAACATCCTGCACTGGATGTGACTATTGATGGGGCGGATGAAGTGGACCCCGGCCTGAATCTTATCAAAGGAAGAGGCGGAGCGCTCCTGCGGGAAAAAATCGCGGCCCAGGCCAGCCTGCGCGAGATAATAGTGGTGGACAGCTCAAAACTTTCCCCGGTGCTGGGGACGAACAGCCCAATCCCAGTGGAGGTGGTTCCTTACGGCTGGCGCTCCCAGGCGGCGTTTCTCGAATCTATCGGCGGACATCCCGAGATTCTTTATACCGGCAACGGGATACAGTTCCGAACCGACCAGGGCAACATGATCCTGAATTGCCGGTTCGGCCCCATCGTTCATCCCCAACGTCTTGCGGAAAGGTTGAACAGCCGTGCCGGAATAGCCGGGCATGGGCTGTTTCTGGGGCTGGCCACCGATGTGATCGTGGGCGCAGGGCAGGAAATCAAGCACCTGCGGAGTGCGGCCACCACCAGCAAGGCAGATGCCTAAACAAGTTCGGCATGACACGTGTCATCCTGAATCGTTGAACTCGTTTCAGGATCTTACCCGAATTATTCATAAAGTTACGTAAATATTTTCTCAACTTATTTTTGAACAAGTACTTATGCCTACTGATGGAAGGCAGCCCCCTAAATCCCCCGGAGGGGGACTTTACGTGGTAAATATAATAACATGTAAGTGCAACATAATTTGTAAAAAACTGTTACGCATTGTCTTTCAGTCTTTTAAGTCCCCCTTTGGGGGATTTAGGGGGCTGTAGTTTTGAGGCTTACAGGAAAAAATATTTTTTATGAATAATCCCGGCTAATTTCTCAATCATAAAATTTATCATGGGAGGAATTATACGATGGCTCCTGTCAACACTACGGCGATGCCTGTGACCATCGTCATCTTCGGCGCTACCGGGGATCTTACCCGACGGAAACTGATTCCTTCCCTTTTCAGCCTGTATCGTAAGGGACGGCTGCCTTCCGGGCTGAGAATAGCCGGCTATGCCCGCCGCCCTTATTCAAACGAGATTTTTCGCAATTATCTTCTTGAAGGGGTACAGGAGTATGTTCGTGGTTCATTCGACCCGGCTGCCTGGCAAGCTTTTTCCCAAAACATCGTCTATGTCCGTGGCGACCTGAGTAATACAGAAGATTATCCGGGGCTGCAACTCTCTCTGGGAGAGATAGAAGGAGGTCCGGCCAACCGGGTCTATTATCTGGCCTCCTCGCCTGAATACTTCCCGATCGTCGTAAAAAATCTCGGAGAGAGCCGCATGGCCGGCGAAGAGGAGGGCTGGCGGAGGATAGTCATCGAAAAACCTTTTGGCCGGGACCTTCCCTCAGCGGTAGAACTCAACCGTATCATCCTATCCGTTTTCCAGGAAAGCCAGGTTTACCGCATCGATCATTATCTTGGCAAGGAAACCGCCCAGAACATCCTTTTTTTCCGCTTCGGGAACACTATCTTCGAGCCGATATGGAATCGGAACTACATCGATCATGTTCAGATTACCATGGCGGAAAGTGTGGATGTGGGACACCGGGCCGGTTATTACGACCAGGCCGGAATTATCCGGGATATTTTCCAGAATCACATGATGCAGCTTTTGGCGCTGGTAGCCATGGAGCCTTCCAGCTCGTTTGAAGCGGACGCCATCCGTAACGAGAAAAGCAAGGTGCTCACAGCTCTTCGTCCAATTGCCGCGGATGAAGTTGCCAAGTACGCATTGCGCGGTCAATACCGGGGCTACCGTGGAACGGAAAAGGTCGCTCCCGATTCACAAATCCCCACCTATGCCGTCCTGCAGATATATATCGACAACTGGAGATGGCAGGGCATACCCTTTTTTCTCCGTTGCGGGAAAGCATTGACCGCAAAAACCACCGAGATCAATATTCAGTTCCGACGCCCCCCTCATGTGTTGTTTCCCCTTCCACCCGGGCGGGATATAAAACCGAATCTGCTGACTATCGGAATTCAGCCCGATGAAGGAGCTCACCTCCGTTTTGAAGTAAAAAATCCGGACACCACAGCGGAAATGCATTCGGTAGAGATGTCGTTCCATTATGCCGATGTTTTCGGCCCGGACAGCATCCCCGAATCTTACGAGCGCCTGCTCCTGGATATCCTGGTCGGCGACGCCTCACTCTTTGCCCGGAAAGACGCCATCGAAACAGCCTGGCGGTTCATCGATCCGATTATCAAAGGACTCGATGGTCAGGCCGCGCCGCCTCTGTACATCTATGAACCGGGAAGCCGGGGACCGGCGGAGGCGGATGAATTCATAGCCCGTGCAGGCTATGCCTGGCTGCACCGCTGCGGAGGTCATGACAGCACCTGCGAGAGGGAGGAATACTCATGGAAAAAACCGCATCAGTAACCGGCGTGTCCAATAAATGCCGATGCCCTGCTTCTGCATGTTTTTTATATTCCATGCGCAATTCTTGAGGATTTTTGCATGAACGCAGAAACTCGAAGACTCCGGGAAGTCAACACAAAGAAAAAACCCTGGCGCACATGGGGGCCTTATGTGGCCGGGCGCCAGTGGGGAACCGTGCGGGAAGATTACAGCCCCGATGGGAAAGCATGGGAATTCCTTACCCATGACATGGCCCGCAGCAAGGCATACCGATGGGGAGAGGAAGGAATCGCAGGGATATGCGACAACCTCCAGCTCGTGTGTTTCTCTCTGGCGCTCTGGAACGGGAAGGATCCTTTCCTCAAAGAGCGATTGTTCGGCTTGACCAATGATGAAGGGAACCACGGCGAAGATGTAAAAGAATATTACTACTACCTTGACAACACCCCGACGCACTCATATATGAAAATGCTTTACAAGTATCCCCAGGCCGAATTCCCCTATGCCCGCCTGGTGGAAGAGAACCGGAGACGGGGGAAAACCGCCCCCGAATTCGAGCTTATCGACACCGGTATATTCGACAGGAACGCCTATTTCGATGTATTCGTGGAGTATGCCAAAGCCTCGCCGGAAGATATTCTCATACGGATCACCGTGGAGAACCGCGGCGCCGAGAAGGCTATTATTCATGTACTGCCGCACCTGTGGTTTCGAAATACCTGGGCATGGACGACGGGTGAAGAAATACCGCAGTTGACCCCGGCCGATAATTCGGCAATAAAAGTGTATCATCCGGAATTGGGAGAATACCGGTTATACTTTTCCGGCAGGCCGGAGATGCTCTTCTGTAATAATGAGACAAACACGTCAAGGTTGTATGGTACGGAGGCCGGAGGATATTTCAAGGACGGAATAAACGAATACATTGTGCACGGCAACCTCGGGGGAGTTAATCCCAGCCGGCTCGGAACCAAAGCCGCGTTGCATTTCACCACCGAGTTAGAAGCCGGGGCCTGTGAGATATTCAAGCTGCGTTTTTCCAGGCGGGCGCTGACTCTTCCCTTCCGGTCCTTCGATACCGTTTTTTCCCGGCGTCAGCGGGAAGCGGACGATTTTTATACTGTAGAGATTCAGCGCGCGGATTCTGTACCCGGGATAGCCGATCCGGACGCCCGTAATGTCCAGCGCCAGGCATTTGCAGGAATGCTCTGGACAAAGCAGTTCTATTATTATGACGTCCGCAGGTGGCTGGAAGGCGACCCGGGGCAGCCTGCGCCCCCGCCCGAACGACGGCGCGGTCGTAACCGTGACTGGACGCACCTGAATAACGCTGATGTCATAACCATGCCCGACAATTGGGAATATCCCTGGTATGCGGCGTGGGATATTGCCTTTCACTGTATTCCTTTTGCCATGATCGACCCGGAGTTCGCCAAGCATCAGTTGATCCTGATGACCCGTGAATGGTACATGCACCCGAACGGCCAACTTCCGGCGTATGAGTGGGAATTCAGCGATGTGAATCCACCTGTTCATGCCTGGGCCGCCTGGCGGGTTTACAAAATCGACCGAAAGCGGCATGGGGGCAAGGGGGATATCCCCTTTCTCGAACGGGTGTTTCACAAACTGCTGCTGAATTTCACCTGGTGGGTCAATCGCAAGGACCCGGAAGGGCGAAATATCTTCCAGGGCGGATTCCTAGGATTGGATAATATCGGTTTGTTCGACCGCAGTTCCCCTCTGCCGAACGGCGGTTTTATCTACCAGGCTGATGGGACAAGCTGGATGGCGATGTATTGCCTGAACCTCATGCGCATTGCCCTTGAGCTGGCGATTTACAATCCTGTGTATGAGGATATCGCAACCAAGTTTTTCGAGCATTTTTTAAACATCGCCGCGGCAATGTTCAACATCGGCAGCGAGGGAGTAAGCCTCTGGGACGAGGAAGACGAATTTTACTATGATGTATTATTTGTACCGGGAGAACGGGTTTACCCGATCAAAGTCCGTTCCCTGGTTGGCATCATTCCTCTTTTTGCGGTTGAAACGCTGGAACCGGAAATTCTCGAAAAACTCCCCGGTTTCAACCGCCGATTGAACTGGTATCTGAAATACCGTCCTGACCTGGCGCAGCTTGTCTCGCGCTGGCATGAACCCGGCTTTGGGGAACGACGCCTGCTCTCGCTGCTCCGCGGCCATCGGATGAAAAGGATTCTCAAACGCATGCTCGATGAGACGGAATTTCTTTCCGATTACGGAGTTCGCTCGCTCTCGAAGCAGCACAATGCTGACAATCCCTATCGGTTAAC
>JAUYCD010000033.1 GCA_030692375.1 Candidatus Latescibacter sp.
CCTGTCGGCATCTCCCCTTGTTAAGGGGAGAATTCGCCACAAGCATTTTTTATCTTTCATTTTTTCTACCCCCTTCGATAAGGGGGTCGCCGCCAAGCGGCGGGGGGATCTTATCTTTAAGTTTGTGAATAATTAGGGCTAAGTTCCCAAAGAAAAAAACAAAGAAAAATCAGACAGGATTAACAAGATTAACATTATTAGAATTTAAAGAAAAATATAAAATCATGTAAATCTTGTAAATCATGTCCAAAATTTCTTTTTCTTTCTTTATCGACAATGCGATCTATGCGAGAAAAAGCTTTAAACCAGGAGGCGTCATGGCAGTAACCAGGAAAGATGTGGATACAGTCGCCGCGCTTGCCCGGCTCTCCTTCACCGGTGAAGAGAAAGAGGCGATGACAGGCACATTGAACGACATTCTCGGGTATTTCGACAAGCTCTCCGAGCTTGACACCGAACAGGTGGAGCCGCTGGCTCATATCCTGCCGGTGCAGAATGTCATGCGCGAGGATGTGGTCCGCCCCTCTCTCGGCCAGGAGACCGCGCTCGCCAATGCTCCCAGGAAAGAACGGGGGCATTTCGTGATACCGAAGGTAATCGAATAAAAAACTGAGGAAGGAGGCGCCATGCCCAGGAAAACCGTACGAACCGATAAAGCCCCCAGTCCGGTGGGGCCGTATTCCCAGGCGATAGTGTCCGGCGGATTTGTGTTCTGTTCCGGCCAGATTGCCATCGATCCCGAAACCGGTCTGCTCATAGACCAGGATATTGAAAGTGAAACCACCCGGGTCATGGTAAACCTGAAAGCGGTTTTGGAGTGCGCGGGAAGCGCCCTGGAGAAGGTGGTGAAAACCACCATTTTCCTCTGTGACTTGAAAGACTTTACAAGGATGAATGAGGTGTACGGTTCCTTTTTCGAAGGGGATCCGCCGGCTCGTTCAGCCGTACAGGTTGCGGCGCTGCCAAGGGGAGTCAGAGTCGAGATAGAATGCATCGCTGAGGTACCATGAAAGTCAGGATTGCCGAAAGTGCCGGTTTTTGCATGGGAGTGCGCAAGGCTATGGATTGTGTCCTCGATGTCTCACGCGGGAAAGAGGTCACCTATACCCTCGGCCCGCTCATCCATAATCCCCAGGCGCTGGAAATGCTCGAGTCGCGCCATGTTTATATCGCCGGGGAGATTGATAAGTCTCTCCGGGGAAAAACCGTGGTGATCCGAGCTCACGGCGTCCCCCCGGAGGTGCTGAGTAAGCTTGGAGAAGTCGGGGCGATGGTTGTGGACGCCACCTGTCCCAATGTGATGAAAAGCCAGAGGATTATCAAGAAATACCACAGCCGGGGATATGCAATAGTGATCGTCGGCGACCGGGGACATGCCGAGATCGATTCTCTGATGGGTTACTGCGCAGGTGGCGTTACTGTTGTGGAGACTATCGAAGAAGCCCGCGGCCTTCCGGCCCTGGAAAAAGCGTGCGTGGTCGCGCAGACCACCCTGAACAGCGCACGGTACCAGGAGATCGCGGAAGAAATCTCCCGTCACGCCCAGGTATGCTATGTGGCCCGGACCGTGTGCGCTTCCACCGAGAGAAGGCAAAGCGACATCCGCAAGCTGGCCGAAATCACCGACGCCACAGTGGTTGTCGGCGGCAAAAACAGCGCGAACACCAAACGGCTGGCGGAGATCTCCCGTGAACTGGGACAGCCGACATTTCTCATCGAGGATGTGTCGGAGCTGGACCTGAAAGCTCTTTCACAGTACAGCGAGGTCGGAGTTACCGCGGGGGCTTCCACTCCCAACTGGGTGATACAACAGGTGATTGACGCCATCGCCCATTACACCCCTACAAGGCAAAGCTCACTGATCGGATTCCTTAAAAGGCTGGCGTTTTTTGCGGTAGAAGGGAATTTTGTCCTCTGCGCCGGAGCGGCGGCGTTAACCTATGCCATGTGCCGGTTCATGGCAATACCGCCCTATGCAAGGTTTTACCTCATGGCGTTTTTCTACCTTTTTCCCCTGCATGCGGTCAACAAGTATCTGGAAATCGACCGTAAACACCGCACCCTGAACCCTCTTCTCCGAAAGTACTGGAGGATATACCTGATTTTTGCAGGAATATCGGTTCCGATTTCTCTCGGGATTGCCTGGTATTCGGACCCGCTTACGTTCGCGATCGTGTTCGTCTCCTATCTTTTGGGAGGACTCTACAGCGTGCGGGTCATCCCCATTCACTGGAACATCCGTATCAAGAGTCTGCGCGACATTCCCGGCTCGAAAGACATCATGATCGCCACTGCCTGGACATTTGCCGTGGTGATCCTGCCGTCCTTCACCCACAGCTCTTTTCCGGGGATCATCACTCTGGCCGCCGCGGCGTATGTGTTCGCCCTGGTGTTCTCACGGGCGACCATCCTGGCCATGGGAGGCATTGAATCGGACAAACTGGTGGGAATGGAAACCATTCCAGTGCTCATCGGACGGAAGAATACCATCCAAATCCTCTACATTGCCAACCTGCTTCTTATGCTCTGCATCACAGTCTTCATTCTGTTCAGTGACTCCTTTCGGTCCCTTGTCCTCGTTTTCCCCATCGTCTATATGATTCTCTCCATACGGCCGCTGAGCAGGAAGGGCTTCTTTTTCCGGCTCTATCACCAGCTCATTCTCGATGCCGATTTTTTTCTGACGGGGATATTGGTCTACCTGTTCATGAGTTAGGAACCGGAGGGAAGGGCGGCCGCATAATCCCCTCTCTTAAAATAGAGGGGAAGGCCCTGATATTTCTTATAAACCGGTTGCGATCCCCCAGATATTTGAATTAATTTTTTGTAACTCTTTATGATGCTTATCGTTCCACGAGAATATATTTATGAAAATATTCTTGGGTTCATGCAAGTCCACTTGAAGGACGAATCCCCCCTGTCCTTCGGACATCCCCCCTTATTAAGGGGGGAATCATGTTGGCAGGCTGCTTTTACCCCCTTTATAAGGGGGTCGCCGCTTTATGCGGCGGGGGGATTTTGTTTAAAGAGAAGATAAGTGATATGGCATGTCTATCGCCGAATAAAAAATGGGGGATGGCCAGGGGGGTTCTTTCTGTTGACCGGAGCATTCATAAGTAATATCTTTCCCATGAGCACAGAAAAATTTCCCTTTTACGTTTTGGAAAGGTATATCCCATGAACCACATACAGCTTCTCTCCAGCATAAAAATGAAGGCCGATACGAAAATTCTCCTCCTCGTGATGGACGGTCTCGGCGGTCTTTCTGGACCGCAGGGAATGACAGAGCTGGAAGCCGCACGGACCCCCAATCTCGATGCTCTCGCGAGGCAGGGTATTTCCGGTCTGATGGACACGGTGGGACGAGGGATTACTCCCGGCAGCGGGCCGGGACATCTTGGTATTTTCGGATACGATCCGCTCACCTATTTAATCGGACGAGGGGCGCTGGAAGCGGCGGGCATCGATTTTGATCTGCGCCGGACCGATGTTGCCTCACGGTTCAATTTCTGCTCTCTGGACAAGGACGGCGCGATTACCGATCGCCGGGCCGGCCGTATTTCTACCGATGTCAATAAAAAACTTGTGGAAAAAATGCGGCGGATTTCCATTCCGGGAGTGGAAATCTTCGTGGAGACAGTCAAAGAGCACCGCGGGGTGGTGATATTCCGTAAACCCGGTCTCTCAGGAAATCTGCATGATACCGATCCGCAAAAACTTGGCGTCCCGCCCCTGAAAGCAGAGACTGCCGACGGCGGGAAATCCGGGGAGATGGCCGAAATCGCCAACCGCTGGCTGGAACAGGTTTTCGAGGCGCTGAAAGATGATCATCCTGCCAACGGCATTCTCACCCGAGGATGGTGCAACTATCCCGATATACCCACATTTCAGGAGATATACGGGCTCGATCCGGCCTGCATCGCTCTCTACCCCATGTACCGTGGGGTGGCTAAGTTTGCAGGCATGCATATCTACCGTGAGGGGATCACCGATTTTACCACCGAACTGGATGCGCTCTACAAAGCCTGGCCGGATCATGATTACTTTTTCTTGCATTACAAACACACGGACTCGGCGGGAGAGGACGGCGATTTTGACCGCAAAGCTGCCTGCATTGAAGAAGTTGACAGGGCTCTTGCCTGCGTACTGGATCTTCATCCGGATGTCATCGCTGTTACCGGAGATCATTCGACTCCTTCGGTCTATAAGGCACATTCCTGGCACCCGGTGCCTGTTGTCATGGCCGGAAAGCATATCCGTCCGGATAAAGTGAACGCTTTCAGTGAATCTGCCGCAATCTGCGGAGGACTGGGCCGGTTCGAGGCGAAATACCTTATGACCGAGCTTCTTGCCGCAGCGGAAAGACTAACAAAATATGGCGCATAATTTATATAAATTTGAATATTAGCGCATAAAAAAATACCTTGAATTTTGACTCATTTTTTGATACATTACGCCGCAAAGATTATGTGGTATAGGGTATATTTACAAACATCCATCGGCTTTTATGAGTTGGCGTTTATTACCATGTACTCACCTTATTCTCAGAAGGAGCGGATATGACAGGTAGAAATAGGGCGTTTATCCTTATTGCTTCTCTCTTTATTCTCCTTATAACCGGTTGCGAAAGCAATGTGGACAAGGTTAAGAATTACAAAAGGAGTAAAGTTGAGAAGATAACCTTTAGTGAAGTATTCACAAAAGCTTTTGATAATGGCGCCTGGACAGAGCTGAAAGAAAAAGACAATTTTGGCAATACCCTGGTTCAGTTTACCGGTAAGATCTCACAAGGGTTACATGATTATTCGGTCGACAAACTGTCAAGAGCCGGGGATCGCTTCATTTTCAGCACTGCTTGCCATTACCTGGCTTCGGAAATCCAGAAAGGGGTAGTTGCGCAGGATACCGATATCACGTTTGATATCAGCAAATATCCGATCGGAAAGCTTGGCCTGGTATTCAACGACCGGATGGAGGATTATCTGGGCTCCGAGGATAACAAGGATAGAGTGAATACCCTTATTGATTTTTACAAAAAGAAGTATTTTGAAACCGATACAGACGTTACCATCCAGTTCTCGGTGATATATAAGGGTAAAATCATAAAAATATATACTGCACAGAACAAGAACTGGGAATTTGATATGATGTTCAACAGTAACCTGGATAATGTCTTGAAAGTGATTTTCGATTATGCCATGAATATTAAATGATGTGGAACAGCAGGGAAATTTATTTGAAGGGAATGTAAGGGGATTCCCTTTCAGGGAGCTTGAATTTTTTACATATTGCATTATTACCAAAGTAAAAATTTTTAAACTGATATGAATTTTTTGTTGCATTTTTTTCTTAAAAACTATTTATTTTTTGCAATGTCGATGAAAATAATGCAAGGATGAACCGGTTTTTTTCCTGTTTTATACGGGGAGCGGTATAAACAATCATAAGGACTGTTTTGAATTTATTTAAGTATTTCATTGTTTTTGTTACACCAAGAAAGGGTGGAAAATGTTTAAAAAGGGATGTGTTTTAATCCTGGGGGGGTTGCTGGTACTGTCATTCATCAACGGATGTGGAGACAACGTTTCTAGATCAAAAGGGAAAAAATGGGAAGGCACCAAGATAACACTGGAAACAGTATTTACCACAGCTTTCGACAATTTGACCTGGACACCGGGGCAGAATGTAATGAATGAGGTGTTGTCTCCAACCGCTTTCGGTATGCAGGAAGGGCTTAAAAACCAGGTGGTGGTCAAAGGCAAGATGTCGCAGGCAATTCACGATTACATGGTTGACCAGCTTAATAAAACAAGCCAGGTGGCGGCTTTCACCGAGGCGCTGCGGTTTGCTGTAAAACTGAACAAGGATGGAAAACTAGCCCAGGACCCTCTAGCGAAATTTGATCTCAAAGCATATCCAGTTAGTGACAATGGAGAAGTTGATGTCGACAAGGCGGAAAGTTTTCTCTATTCTGAGGATAACAAGGACAAGGTCGATGCGCTCTTGACCTGGTTCAAGAAGAGATACTGGGAACCCGGAACGGATGTCATGATAGTACTTTCTCTTGTGGCCCGTGGCCAGGTTATTAAAATTTCCTATGCTAAGAATTCGTTCTGGGATAACGATGTCAAGTACACCAATCATACCGAAATTATTATGAATGCCATTTTCCAATACGTTCAGAACACTTCTGCCAAAAAGTAAAAATCGTTTCACAGTCATAAACCGGAAGGGACTGAAAAAATCAGTCCCTTTTTGATCTAATATCATTATTCGCTCACCAGATGCCGATGCCCTGCTTTATATACCCGGATTTTTATCCGCTCCACAAGGGTGACATGGACCGCAGCCTGGCTACCAGCGGCGGAAGAACCTCGATCACATTTTCCACCTCCGATTCCGTGTTCTCGAAACCGAGGGTAAAAAGAACCGATGCATTGGCGAGGGCATGGTCGAGCCCGATAGCGTTCAGCACATGAGAACTTTTTAGCGCCTTGTCCGCGCACGATGAACCCGAGGCGGCAAGTATCCCTTTTGCGGCCAGGCTGAACAGCATGGATTCGCCCTCGACAGCTTCCACGCTGATGTGAACATTCCCGGGAAGCCTCATCGCGCGGTCTCCGTTTATCACGAGCTTGGGAATGGAAGCCTCCAGTCCGAAAGTGAGCCGGTCGCGAAGCCGGGTTGTCGCCGCTATCCTGTTAGGCATGTGCCGCATGGCAAGCTCCGCCGCCCTGCCCATTCCCGCTATGGCGGGGACATTTTCCGTTCCGGCCCTCCGGCCCCGTTCCTGGATACCGCCATCGATGAGAGAATAGGTGCGTACACCCTTCCGGATGTAAAGGGCTCCGGCGCCTTTCGGCCCATAGAATGCATTCGCCGCCAGGGAGAGCATATCCACCCCTAGATCTTTGACAGAGACCGGGATTGTTCCGGCGGTCTGGATAGCATCGGTGTGGAAAAATGCCCCCTTTTCTTTCACCAGTGCTGCGATTTCCCGAATCGGCTCGATGACGCCGATTTCATTGGAAGCCTGCATCACCGATACCAGCACCGTATCATTCCTTATCGCGGAGGCCACCGCATCCGGATCGGCAAACCCTTTACTGTCCACACCGACCGTGGTCACCTCCCAACCCATACGTGAGAGCGACCGCGCCGCATTCAGAACAGACTGGTGCTCGATCGCGGACACCACGATATGCCGGCCTTTTTTCTCGTTGGCCCAGACGCATCCTTTCAGCGCCATATTATTTGATTCGGAACCGCACGAAGTGAAATATATCTCAGCCGGTGCTGCTTCGATGAGGGCGGCTACCTGCTCCCTGGCTTTATCCAGGGCTTCACGGGGAGTGCCTCCTTTCGGGTGAATACTCGAAGGATTGCCGAATTCCATGCCAAAATAGGGGAGCATTGCATCGAACACTTCCGGAAGAAGCCGCGTTCCTGCGGCATTATCCATATAAATTTCCGCCATATTCTGCCTCTCTTGTTATGGATCTAAAGGGTGATGGGGATCTCTCTTTCCTGACATGACTACATATTTTATTGCGTTTCTTTTCAAAATAGATGCGGCAACGGTTTCATCGTTCCCGCGAAGCGGCAACAAGTTCGGCATGGCACTTGTCATCCTGAACTCGTTTCAGGATCCAAACTCTCAAAACATGCTCAATTATTCTGTAAAATAAAAAATATTTCATTGAAAGAGAACACAATTCATACCTTGATATTTATTGTTTTTTTCAGTATAATCGGAAGGAGATGCTGTGAAACGGTTTCATCGTTCCCGAGAAGCGGCAACGGATTCGGAAGAAGGAGGGTTTTAGTGGCTCAGATTGACAAGCTCTTTTATCTGTTAAAAGAAAAGAAAGGCTCGGACCTGCATATCAGTGTGGGGGCGCCGCCTCTTATCCGCATAGCCGGTGATCTGACCCCGGTTACCAACGCCATTCTTCCCCAGGCTGAGACCAAAAAGCTGCTCTATGAAATCATGTCAGAGAATCAGCAGGAGCGGTTCGAGGAGAGGATGGAGCTGGACTTTGCCTATGCGATTTCCGGCCTGGCCAGGTTTCGATGTAATATCTTTTTGCAGCAGCGCGGAATCGCCGCAGTATTCCGTATTATACCGGAAGAAATTCTTTCAGTTGAACAATTGAAAATTCCCCCGCAGATTATCAATTTCGCCAAACTGCACCGTGGGCTGATTCTCTGCACCGGTCCGACCGGCAGCGGCAAATCCACTACCCTGGCAGCTCTGGTAGATTATGTAAATCAAAACCGTCAGGAACACATCATTACAGTCGAGGATCCAATAGAGTTTGTACATCTGAACAAGAAATGCCTGGTAAACCAGCGTGAGCTGGGGGCGCATACCGAATCCTTCGCGGCGGCATTAAAATCAGCGCTTCGTGAGGATCCTGATGTTATTCTTGTGGGAGAAATGCGTGATCTGGAGACCATTCAGCTTGCTCTTACCGCCGCCGAGACAGGGCATCTTGTTTTCGGGACCCTTCATACCTCGAGTGCGGCCAAAACCATCGACCGTATTATCGACGTATTTCCCTCCGGGCAGCAGGGGCAGGTGCGTTCCATGCTATCTGAATCCCTGAAAGGGGTTATGGCCCAGACCCTGATGAAAAAGATCGGGGGAGGACGTATCGCCGCCATCGAAATCATGATCGGGAATCCGGCTATCGGAAACCTGATCCGCGAGGAAAAAACCTTTCAGATCAACTCTGTTTTGCAGACTTCTAAAGCCGAAGGTATGCAGACTCTGGATATGGCGCTTTATGACCTCTGCCAGAAAAAGCTCATCACGGTCAATGACAGTATCGATTATGCAGCGGATAAAAAAGCCATGCGCGCCCAGTTGGGTCAGAAATAAAACAAGCAAAAATGTAAATGTGATGTGATATCCGGGTTATATTTTTTGGTTCTTCTCCAAAAGAGTTGGTAAAGAAATTTACTTATAAGGGTTGCATTGAGGAAATGATATCAATCCAACCCTGAATTGAAATATGTTGTTAGTTGCTGTCAAGCCCAAGCAAGTCAGCCTTCGGCTGAGGCTTGACAGATTGAGGTCTGCTTAGATTATTTACGTAACAAAACTTTTTTTATCCCTAACGATGCAAAGTTCCCCTTCGGGGGATTTAGGGGGCTGCCACTCAAAGAGTTATCTCATTTTGCACTGCAAAATTTACCAACTCTTTTGGAGAAGAACCTATTTTTTTAAATTTATTTTAAAAATATTTTTATCAGATGATACAACTGCTTGTGGATAGGCGAAAGGCAAATCTATATATTGGTTATTCTTCAATTCAAAACCTTTATTATCACACATCGAGCGGTCCAGGATGAAAAAAAATTACTTGACAGGATGTGGCAGGATGGATAGATTTATTGCTAAATGCGGTTTTATCTACATAAAAAATCTTGCGTTCTGCCAATATTTTTTTCCCAAAATCTCATGGGGGTGAGTTGCCCCCATTTTTTTGTGGGTTTTTGATACGATACTGCTTATAAGGGATTTTCAGCCATGCAGCTCTACCGCAGAGAGACGAGTGCTATAGGCCTGGATATCGGGTCCAGCATGATTAAAGCAGCGAAAATGACTTTGAGGGGCAAGCGGTATTACTTCGAAAACTACGCCCTGGAACCGGTCGAGGAGGGAGTCATTCAGTCCGGAGAGATCAAGAACCCCTCCAGTCTTGCCCAGTCTGCCCTGAAAGCGGTCAGAAAGTGCGATCCCCATATGAAAGAAGTGGTAATTGCCTTGCCCAACTCCTCCATTCTTTCCGATGTGCTGACCATGGACCTCCGGTCTGAAAAAGATATGCGCGAGGCAGTCATGGTGGAAGCGCAGCAGATATCCCCATTTGACATGGCGGAAGTCGAACTTGATTATGCCATACTAAGCCGTGATGAAGCTGCCAAGAAGATGAAAGTGCTCATGGTGGTAGCCAAGAACGATATCATCCTTTCCTATATCGATTTTCTCTCGGAGGCCGGGCTCAAACCCACTGTTTTCGATGTCGATCTTTTTGCCCTGAACAATATATGTCACTTGAATTATGATATGGGGAAATATCACTCCGGTATTCTCCTCAACATCGGCTCGGAAAATACTGTAGCCGCTTTTTACCAGAATGGAACATATCATTCGTCCAGGGATATATCCATTGCCGGAATGAATTTCATACGGGAGCTGAAAAATATTCCCGACATGACCAGCGAAAAGTGCTATGGCATCGTTCAGGGGAAAATCACTCAAGACTTGGATCTGGAAGCTGTAACCCACGCTTTGAACAGCTCGAGCAAGGAATTGGCCAATGCGGTGGATGTGGCGCTCTCTTATCTCCAATCTTCCGATGTCATGGAGAAACTCGATGTGGTCCTGCTCTCCGGTGGATATGCCTGGGTGCCGGGATTGATCAATGTACTGGAGATGCGCACCGGCGCCGAAGTCATGGTCATGGACCCATTTGTAAACATACGATATAACGAGAAAACAATGGAGAATGTCGATCTCAAAAGGATCGGCGCTATTCTCTCTGTGGCAATGGGTTTGGCAACCCGTAACAATTAGCCTTGTGTATTGTGCGGAGAGAAGCATGTACATAAAGATCAATCTGCTTCCACAGGAGTTCAGGCCGAGAAAGACTTTGATCGCCTTTGATTACAAGGTGGTCCTGATCTTCCTCATCGTTCTGGCGGCGGCCGGACTGGCAGGGTATTATGTTCACATTAACCGCGCCCTCGCCGGGGAAGTGAAGCAGCTCTCCAATCTTCAGAACCAGCAGGCCATGATCAGGGACACAGTCGAGCTCAAAAATGAGGTCGATGTTCTCAAGAAAAAGATTACCGAGCGTGTGGCAATCATAAAAGAGCTTACCGGCGACAGCGATGTCCGCTTCGATATGCTTAAGCATATCAACAGCATCGTTCCGGAAAACCTGTGGCTATCGAATATCAGCGAGAATGTTCTGAGCGGCCGGATTGTGTTTACCATAGAGGGAATGTCCTACGTGAAAAAAGACATATCCCGGTTTTTGGAAGGACTGGAGAACTACAAGAAATTCAAAAGCGTGGCGCTTGAATCGATCACGCCCTCTCCTCTGGAGACTCAGGACGCCTTTCAATTTATTTTGAACGTGGAGCTTTTGACCAACAAGCCGGCGGCCCCCGCTCCGGGGAAGAAATAGTGACCGGTTTTTTACCGGAGTTAAACTGGCATGGCCATAGATTTTGACATCAAGGATCCGAAAAATCAGCGCTTGTTGGCGACTGTGATGATCGCCGTTGTGGTGATGTACGCCTTTTTCAACTTTGTTATCAAGGTAAAGAGCCAGGAACTGAAAAGCAAGAAAGCAGAGAAGGTCACCCTGCAGCAAAGCCTCAACGATATGCAGCGGAGCCTGCAGACGAAAGTGAAATTGCTGGTGGAAAGGGAATCTCTTCAAACCAAGATGAAAGAGCTGGAGATGATCCTGCCCAGTCATGAGAATATGGCTGCCCTTCTGGACCAATTTTCCCAGGTCGAGAACAATACGAAAGTGTATGTGGTGGGATTCAAGGCCGATGAAACAGTGGAGGGAGGGGGTAAACCCTACCAGGCCAACAAGTATACGATCACCATCGAGGCAGGCTTCCACCAGTTTGCTGCATTCATGAGCGAAATGATGGCATTGCCGCGGATATTGAGTTTTTCGGATATGAAGATCACCACCAATCCCGCGGCAAAAGACAAGACCGCGACGAATGAAGGGCTGGAGGACCAGCCGCGCTCTCTCACCATTGAATGTACGGTCACTTCGTACATATTCAAGACTCTCGGTGAAAGTGAAGCAGGCGCCAAGGACAAGAAGCCATGAGAAATCAGGCAATCGTCTTCTTTATAGCCTTTTTCCTGACTGCGGCGCTTGCAGCGCAGCCTTCGAAGGCTCCGGCAAAAGGAGAGGCGGAAAAAACTGCCCTAAGTCCGGAAAACGGGACAGTTCAGAAATCCCCGTCCTCCGGTGCGAAAGCTTCGGCCCCGGCTCCGGCGGCTGAGAAAGCCGATTCTCTTAATCCGCTCAAGTATTCACGGCCGAGCTATATCTATAATGCCGATGGGAAGCGCGACCCGTTCGGTTCACTGGTCCCGGAGCAGGTGAAGGAGGACCGGAAGATCAAGGGGCTTTTCAACTATGAAAAGTCCACCTTACTGGGTATTGTCAATACTGACAGTTCCCGCTATGCCCTGGTAATAGATGGCGACAAATTCGGCCACGTTTTGCGGGAAGGGGATAAAGTTCTCGGCGGAAATGTGACGCAGATCACTGACGATGTTGTCTATTTTCACCTAGTTAAATATGGCCGTCCAATGACCATCATCATGCGGATGGAAACAGCCAAATCCACCGTTATTTCCAAAGGAGAGGAAGATATTGTTGTCAGGAAACCGGGCATAAACGTATCCTACGAAACCGGTTCGACCTCATCGAGGGCCGTTACCATTGAGAACGTAGTTATTCCTTCTCTGAATACTAAGACAGTGGAAGAAGTCTGGTTCGGAGCAGAAGCAAATAAGCCGGATGAGACAGTCTCGAAAGGAATAAACACCCTGTTCGATCCCCCTGACAATGCTTCGATAGGTCTGCCGCATCTTTTCAAGTGGACAAAATCCCCCGATGATTCTCTTTATACATTGATCATCGGCGGGGACAAAGATTTTACTACCGCTCTTTTGGTTAAGGAAGGACTGAAAACATCTTCCTGCCTTCTGGATGAAAAGTCGCCTCTTCCTTACGAGAGAACGCTTTTTTGGAAAATCATAGTGAGATACACATCCGGGAAGATTGCAAGCTCCCGCAATATACTTTCCTTCAGGATAACGGATTTAAGTGACCGGGGTAAGGACAATGAAAAAAAATAACCTGCTGATGGTATTCTTATTACTCACCGTCCCAATCCTTTCCTCGTATGATTCGGGACGATGTGAGACTACTCGCGATATTTCCCGTATAAAAATCTCGAGTCTGGATTTCGAGAAAGCGGACATCCGGCAGATCATGAAGACCCTGTCCGAAATCGGGAACCGCAACATCATCCTCGACAAGGCGGTGATCGGCGAATGCACCATTTACCTTCGGGATGTAACTTGGCCGGAGGCGCTGGTTGCGGTCATGAAAATGAACGATCTGGTGGCCTATGAGGACCGTGGATTCATCAAAGTCCTCACGAGAACGGACTTTGAAAACCAGCAGAAACTCCTCTTGGAAAAACAGAAGGTGCTGAAGCGTGAGGAACCCCTGAAAGTCCAGGTGATAAGAATCCGTAACTCCAATGCGGCAGATATAAAAAGCACCCTTGATCCCCTTCTGGGAAAACAGGATCAGCCCTCGGTGGACCGCCGGACCAATTCCCTGGTGTTCACTGTGTCTGATTCCAGTTTTACGGTAATCCAGAACATTATCAAGGAATTGGATACCGAGACAAAACAGATATCCATCGAAGTCAAGATGGTCACCGTGGATTCAAATTCTCTGAGCGAGCTGGGCATCAACTGGTCGGCGACAAATAAAAATAACTCTATCAGCCAGAAGACCGTTAGCACGACAGGCAATCTGCTCAACATTTCCGCTTCGGGAACGGTTTCCAATGCAATACTCAACGCCAACCTGGCTTCTCTCATAAACAAAAACAAGGCGGAGGTGGTTTCGCGGCCCCATATCACCACACAGGACAACGAACCGGCCACTATCAGCTCCGGAAGCCAGGTGCCTTACGTCACCTATGACCAGGCGCGCAACACTATCGTTCAGCTTTTCGATGCGTCCACTGCACTCCGGGTCACCCCGCATGTGCTGACCGACGACCGTATTCTGCTCGATGTGGAGGCTGTCCGGAGGACCGCCGAGGGAGTGGGCGTCGGACTAAAAATCACCGAGGAGCAGGCCAAAGTCAAGATGATCACTTCCAACGGTGAAACGGCAGTTATCGGCGGGATGCGCCAGATGCAGGAATCGAAACAGGATCAGGGAATTCCCATTTTGCAGGATATTCCGCTTCTCGGGCAGTTGTTCAAATATACCAAGAGGGAAACAAAAAAGACCGATCTGATTATTTTCATCACCCCCCGTATCGAAGCGCCGATGAGCACCCAGGTTTCGCCTTCCGAACAATGATTCGGAAGCACGGCGCGGGGAAAACTGTTTTTCCGCCGGAGCAGATCATGAGAGAGAAAAGTGGCAATGAATATGCGAAAGCAGGCTGGCTGATTGTTTTTTCCCTTGCGGCCATGATCGTCGCATTCTCCTGCGACCAGACGACCGGCCCCGGCCAGACCACCATTTCAGTGAAAAACAGACTTCGAATCTCTGCGGACAGCATATCTATACCTGCCAATGGCGGTTCAACCCGTGTTTTGGTTCAAGTATATGCCGGAACCGATACCACGAAAACAGTCAGCGGCGTCCGGGTTCAATTCTCGACCAGTCCGACCAATCTCGGATCGATTCAGATACAGAATGATGTCACCGACGCCAACGGGTATGCCCGGGCCACGGTTTACGGCGGCTCAAAAACCGGAAGCATGGGTGTCACTGCCTCGATTGAAAACTTTTCAAACACGCTCTTTATTTCCGTGACCCCCGGGGCCGGACTGGTCTTTTCCAGCCCTTCGGAAATACTTGCCGATGGCTTAACCCAATCAAAAATCACTGCCACCGTAATCGATTCTCTCGGTCAGCCTTCTCCGGGCGCCCTGGTCAAATTTGCCTCAACCGCCGGAACTATTACTTCCCAATCTTATACCGATGACAAGGGGAAGGCGGAGGCGCTTCTCCGGAGCACCGCCTCTATCACCGATATTTCTGCAGTGGTAACCGCCTCGACCGAAGGAATAGGGAAGCCGGCCATTCTGACCGCAAAACCGGCAGAGGTGAAGGTAAAACAGGATGACAATAGTGCCAAACCCGTGGTCATCTCCAACATACTCGGCATTGCCACGGTGGTTTTCAAAGGTATCACGGTATCCGGTACGGTCGGTAAAACAACGGTGTTTGCCAATAACGCAGATTCCACCCTGGTGAATGTGACGGTAAAAGAAACCACCTCCGGCGCCCCGGTGCCGAAAGCCCATCTCACCTTCACTTCCAGTCTTGGTATCCTGCGCGCAAAAGAGGCGGACACCGACAACACCGGAAACGCCAAGGTGATTTTCTTCGGTTCCAATGTATCGGGAACGGCTGTTCTTACCGCCGCTTATGCTCCGGTGCTCACCTATACCACGGAAATATCCCTGACCAAGCAGCTCTATATGGACCTGATGAGCAGTCCCTCTTCGCTTTCGGCCAACGGAACGGATGTGGCTAATATCAAGGCTCAGATCACCGACGCCGATGGGAACCCCATCCAGGGTGAGAAAGTATATTTTTCCACCACTCTCGGAACAATTCTGCCTTCCGCTGTGACCGACCTCTGGGGAAATGCTTCAGTCAGCCTGAAAAGCCCCCGTCAGAATGGCAGAGCCGAGGTTCATGCGAAATATAAAACCATCGAGAAAGTTACCTACGTGCAGTTTACCGGAGCCGATGTAAAAGTCCAGGCCACTCCGATGATCCTGGTAGCAAACAATTCAGATCGCTCCACTCTCAGTATCAGCATGACCGATGCTTCGGGCTCCCCGGTTGTAGGCAGTCTGGTGAATCTTTCCACCGCTAAGGGTACTCTCATTTCCGAAGACGGGAAAACCATCGGTGTCTCTATTGTAGATTCTACTTCAACCACAGGAAAAATTACCGCTTACCTGAAATCGCGCGATCCCGGAGATGCAGTGGTCACTGTCTCCGCCCTGGGAATCAGCGAAACTGTTACCGTGATTTTCACCGATTATACATTCTCTATCACCTCCGCCCAGCCTCAAATCCTGGCCGGAGGGACGAAGGTTCTGGTTACCGCCACCCTGTTCGACAAAAACGGCAAGGTGACTCCCATAAATCTCGCTGATGTCAATTTTTCAACGACTCTCGGTACCATCGCTCCGAAAGAGCGGACACCCGACGGCCGTGCGGTTGCGGAGCTTACCAGCTCAAAATCAGCCGGAACCTCAACCGTTACCGCCTTTTTGAAAACTCCGCCCATCAGCTCCACTATGACAATCCCATTCATTGCCGCAGGAGCCGATTCAGTAGTGATCAAAGCCGATAAGATGTCGGTACGGCTTGGCGGCGGTACAGTGGATATCCGGGCTACCGTGTATGATGTCACTGGCAACACGAAAGCCGGCTCCACAGTAACATTCACCATTTTGAAAGGCCCGGGCGGCGGTGAAGAAATCACTCCGGCGACCGCGGTGACCGACGACCGTGGGCAGGCATCGGTTACCTTCCGCTCCGGCAGCCGTGGAACCGAGATTGACGGCGTCGAGATTCAGGCGCAGGTGGAAAAGAAAACCTCGAATGTTGTGAAGATGACCATTGCAGGCGAGCCTTATTCGGTCGTCGTCGGATTCAGCTCCTCCTTTGTTTCCAATAATGACGGGACATTGGGGGTCGGTGTCACCGCAATCGTGTCCGATGTCAACCGCAATAAGGTGGTGGATAACACGATAGTCAATTTCTCCCTCCGTGGGAATGTGGGTGTGATTGAAGGGCAGGTGCCTACCCTCGGCGGTGTGGCCTCCACCATGCTTATCTATTCGCCTTCCGATGCGGGAAAGGAAGTGGAGGTCACCGCTTCTTCCGGAGGAATTTCCCAGACCGGCAAGCTCCGTCTGCCCGGAAAAGCCGGCGCCATAGGCAAACTGCAGGTCTCTGCGGGCAAGACGCAGATACTGGCCGACGGTATAGATGTGGTCCCGATGACCGTATTCCTCACCGGCGTCACGGGTGAGCCGCTATCCAACCAGACCGTATACTGCAGCGCGAACATCGGCAAGATCGATCCCTCGGCTATCACCGGAGACCCTTCGGAAAAGGATTCCGCTCCCGGCAAGGCAAAAGTTGTGTATACCGGTGCGGCGCTCCGTAACGATACCACTACCCTGATAAAGGTATGGGCGGAAGGGTATCCCGATACGGTCAAAATACAGGTGCAGCTCAAAGGTATTTCGATCAGCGCTGCCACGGAACCGGATATCCTTCCGGCGGACGGCCAGAGCAAAGCGACCATCAGTGTGCTGATCAAGGAAACCACCACACAGATTCCCATAAGCAGCCAGGATGTGCTGTTCGGGGCTTCAGATGGTTATATCGCAGGAAAATCAACGACAGATGCGAGCGGTGTTGCGAAAACGATCTATACTGCCGGGTTCAAAGCCGGCACTGCCGATATTATGGTCAGCTTTGGCGCCACCCTTGTGGAAACCACCCATATAACCGTTTATGCGGTGAAAGCTCAGGGTATAGAAGTTTTTGCCAGCCCAAGCCAGATACCTGCCAACGGCATCAGTACCTCCACGATTACTGCACTCCTGCGTGATGACAGGAATAATCCCATTATCGGCGAACGCATCCAGTTCACCACCATACTGGGCACCATCACAGCAATGGACACCACCGATGTCAACGGCCGTGCGGAAGCCACACTGGTGAGCGAGCGCCGTAACGGAACAGCGATGGTCACCGCCAAATTCAAGGATTGGACAAAAGTCATCCCGGTCAATTTCACCGGAGTGAAGTTGAATGTGTCGGCGACCCCGGAAAACCTGTTCGCCGGCGAGAATGAAAAAACCACGGTGACTGCTTTCGTCAAGGATGCGGCGGAGGTTCCCATTGTGGGAGAGCCGGTTTTGTTCGACTGGTATCTCAACGGGGTGAAGAGAGTTTCAAAGACATCAACCACCGACGTCCAGGGCCGTGCAAACATCGATTTCTCCGAAAGTGTGGCGGGACGATACCTTGTTCTGGTAAGCGCAGCGGGAGCGTCGGATTCCACCTCGATCAACTTCAACAAAATTCAATTTGTCATCGCTGACAGCAACCCGGATACTGTCAGAACCGGCGGTGTTTCACTCCCGGTCAAGGTGAAGCTGTTTAATACCGAAACCAAACTGCCGCTCAACGGTCAGTCTGTGGAATTTTACACTACCCTCGGGACTATCGATAAAAACTCGGTCACCAACAGCCAGGGCGAGGCTGTTGTTTCCCTGAAAAGCGGCAACACCGCCGGGATCGCCACAGTCCTCGCCACCACGATGTATCAGGGGCAGAGGGTTTCTGCTGAAAAGAAATTTACATTTATTAACAGCGGGCCGGATTCGGTGCAGCTTTCCCTTGACGCCAACATCGTCAGTGTGGGAGGAGGAAACTCACGGCTCATCGCCCTGGTCACCGATTCCAGCGGGAACCCGGTGTCGGATGTACTGGTGAGTTTCAAGATTCTCAAAGGCCCTGCCGGAGGGGAGTTCATTAAGCCCATCTCTGCGACCACCGGACCTTCCGGCATCGCAACCACCTATCTCTATTCCGGCCAGGTCCCCAGCACATTTGAAGCTGTGCAGGTGCTGGCCGAAGTCGGAAGTGTAAGCTCCAATGTTGCGAAGCTCACCATCGCCGGCGCGCCGGAAACCATCAAACCGAGTTATCCCACCCTGGTTGAGATAGGCAAGATCGACAATGGCAACGGTACGTTTACCTTGCCCATTTCGGCCACGGTTCTCGACATCAATTCAAATTTCGTGGTGGATGGAACTACTGTTTATTTCAAGATAGACCCACCTGAGGGTGTTGTGCTCAGCCCTGCAAAGACACAGAACAGCGTGGCTGTCTCCCAGATCACCTATCCGGCAACATCCGCCGGAAAAGCAGTGGAGCTTACCGCATCCGCCGGGGGCAAGGAAGGGAAGATACGAATTCTGCTTTACGGATTCACTGTATCCTATGTCTCGGTGACCGCTTCACCGAAGAGCATCGTGGCGGACGGGAAGTCCACATGCGAGATACGCGCCACTCTTTTCGACAACACGGGATCTTCCAAATTTGTCCCGGACGGGACCACGATTTCGTTCATTACCGATGGAGGAACTCTTAATCCCATCGTCGCTGTCACCAAGGATGGTATGGCGATCACTACCCTGACCAGCGATAAAGCTCCTAAGTATGTGTCTGTTACTGCACAGTCCGGCGCCTCCAAAGATGTTACCACGATTAGGTTCGAAGAGATCGTCTCGTACCTTACGGTTACTACCACGCCGAGGAGTATCAAGGCGGATGGCATTTCCAGTTGCGACATAATCGCCACCCTGTTCAACAGCATCGGTGAACTGGTTCCCGACGGAACGACTGTATCGTTCACCTCAGACGGCGGATTGCTCCCCACCGTGGTTGCCTTGACCAAGAACGGGATTGCCACAGTGAAGCTGACAAGCGACAGATTAGCGAAGGATGTGTCCGTTTCCGCAATTTCAGGAAACGCCCGGGGAAGCTCGTTCGTAAAATTCGAGGAAGTCATTTACTATCCGACTCTCACCGCACAGCCTAGTATCATTCCGGCGGACGGCAAATCCACTAGCGTGATAACGATAACCCTCAAGGATGACACCGGCAGGCCTTGCCCGGACGGCACCCTGTTGTCATTCACTTCGAGCGGGCTGGAGGGAGCGACTATCAACCCGCTTTCGGTGACCACCAAGAACGGGGTCGCCACATTGACGTTGACCAGCGGAACGAAGGCGGGTGATTTCTCCATCACGGTTGAATCCGGTAAATCCAAGGGTATGGTGACGATCAAGATCCAGGAGCTGGTTTCCTTCATCAATGTTACCGCCATTTCTCCCACCCTGCTTGCAGACGGCAAGTCCACGACGGAAATCCGCGCGGTACTCAAGAACGAAGACGGCAATCCCGTGCCCGACGGAACCGTGATTACGTTCTCCACAACGGGCGGTTCGCTCAATACCAAGGTGTCTACCGCGCTCGGCGGGACGGCAACCGCAATTCTTACCAGTTCCACCACTCCCGGCGAAGTGGTCGTCACTGTGAAGTCAGGGCAGATGAACGAAACGGTCAAGGTCATTTTCAAGGAAACCGTCTCGTATATCACCGCAACGGCTACCCCGAGCAACATTACCGCGGACGGCAAAACGACCTGTGAGATCAAGGCGACCCTTAAGGATTATACCGGCGCCTTTGTGAAGGACGGCACCGTGGTATCGTTCTCCACGGACGGCGGGACTCTGGAATCGGCGGTGGTGACCACCACGAACGGAGTCGCCATAACGAGACTGACCAGCGATAAAACTCAGAAAGATGTGAATGTAACCGCTCTGTCCGGCTCGATCAAGGATATAGCCAAGGTTATTTTTGAGGAGGCGGGAGTCAACATCAACCAGGTCTCCGATATCGTGATGACGGTTTCAAATTCGACAATCGAGGCCGACGGCATCACTTCGGCCATTATCACCGCGCAGCTTCGTAAATTTAACGGTGATCCCATCGATGTGCCCACCACGGTGGTTTTCAGCACAGATATCGGTGAAGTATCCAAATTTGTCCGCTCCGACCAATCAGGCCGGGCGGTGGCTCAGTTCACCTCCGGTGTGGTGGGAACTGCCACGATAAGCGCCAGCGTCGGAACCATCAAGGGTTATACCAATGTCATCGTGGTGCCGGGCAAGCCGCAGTCTATACAACTCAGTTTTACTCCGACAACAGTAGGCGTGCAGAAATCCGGCCGTAACGAAACTCTGCAAATCAAGGCGGATGTCAAGGACAACAAGAATAATCCCGTCCGTGACGGAAATATGATTAAATTTGAGCTGGTCGGCGCATATGATACGGGCGTTACCATCACACCGGGCGGAACCACCGCGTTCATGAGCAGGCCGGTGCCGACAGTGAACGGTATCGCGACTGTTTCGTTCCACTCCGGAACCCGCGCCGGGACCATCCGAGTCAAAGCCACGGTGGTTGATTCAACAGGAGTGGTGGTGACTCCGGTTGTCTCCAGTGAAACCACCCAGTTCCAGGTGTTTTCCGGGCCGGCGTTCCTGGATACGAGCAACCTGAACGATCCGTTCACGAACTCGCATATAACGGTTGCAGGCGCGCCTCTCAATATATTTGCGGGTGAACTGAATACTGTCAACAGTACGACCACCATCTCGGTGCTCGTCGGCGACCGCTACAATAACCCGGTTACCGAAGGTACTGCGGTCTACTTCACAACTACCGGCGGTGTGATAACCACCCGCACCGGTTTCACCGACGCCCAGGGGATGGCCACTGTCACTCTGTTCGCCGGGAATCCATTCCCAACTGTGGCAAATTCAGCATCGGTGGAGAATCCCAATGCCGCACTTGGCGGCCCGGCAATTTTCGCCATTCCCATGTTCGATTATGACGGCGACGGCACCCAGAATAACGGCATTGCCACGATAACTGCCTATACCCAGGGAGTTGACCAGCAAGGTCGTCAGGTCACCGCATGGAATTATGTGCCGATCGTTTTCTCGAAACATGTTGATGTAAATACCGGATTTACCGTAACACCGGGAGTTACCACTCTCCTGAACGGGCAGTCGACGAACATCACCATAATGATTAAGGATATAAACGGCAATCCGGTGGTCGGGGGTTCCACCATCGATATCACTTCACTGCTGGGTGAGCTCTCTCCTGCCAAGATCACAACGAACTCTCCCGGCACAACGGTGTATTCGGTGACTCTGAAGAACAGTCTGGATCCTACGAAGGACATGGCCGGGAATACAGTGATCACGGTGAAATTGAAGGGCCCGTACGGCGAATATATAATAAAATCCGTGCCGATATTCATGAGCCTGATATAGCAATAAGAAAGAAGGAATTGTTTATATTGATGATAGATGCCGAAACGAGTTCGGCATGACGGGTATGTCGTTAAGTAAGCTAAGGTGATCATCCGAAAGATTAATCCCCCCTGCCCCCCTTATCAAGGGGGGAAAAGGAAATTGTTACTTTTACTGTGTTAACATTTATTAGAATTTGACAGAACCCTCTCTCTAAATTCCCCCCTTAATAAGGCAGGGGGGATATTTAAAGATACAGGATCACAATTTCTCTCATTTACTGTATGTTGCTGACTTAACGACATACCCGTCATCTTTACTGAACTTATATTATAGTACCGCTAAAGGTCATCTCGGGAAATAAAGGGGAAATCAGATGAAGAGTATTTTGATCGGTTCTTTCATGCTTTATCTATGCATCCCCGCGGTAATCAACGCGGAGCTCTTCACCGATCCGTCAACAAATATCGGCGGGAAGAATCTGGTTGTCGGGGCGGAATATTCTGGAGTCATGAACGAATATGATCTGGATACCAAGAACCTCCCGGTTACATCGGAAAGGGCGCTCCTCAAGGTGACCACCGGGTTGACCGACTGGTTTGATATCTATCTCAAAGCTGGAGGGGCGCGCCTGATCCTCGATTACAAAGAGCTCGATACCACTGTTACCAAGAATTTCGACTCGAAAATGCAGGCCGGTTTTGGCGCCGGCGCCCGTATTCGTATTTTGAACTATGTGAATTCCAGGACACAGGTTTACTGGCAGGGCGGGGGATTATTTTTCAAAAACAGCGGAACCATAGAGAAATGGAATGACACGGCGCAGACACAGACTACAACCGATCGAGATATCAAGTGGCTTGAATTGTATACCGGAATCGGGGTTGCCAAACGAATGGAGTATGTGGAGCTGAATTTCGGGCTGGGTCTTTCGGATGTCAAGTGGTGGCTGGATGACTCCGTTAAACAGAAAACGGGGACTGTAACCACCAGCGGCCGTACGAAAAGGGATTCTTTCGAGATCAGAAATCCTATCATCGGCTTTGTAGGGATTGATTTCGTTCTCCCGCTGGAATACCGTATATCCGCCCAGGCCGGAATCCGTGGCATGAACTCTGCGGAATTCACCATTGCGATCAGCCAGGGGCTGGAGAAATAACTCACGGCCAGGGCCACCAATCCGGTACACGGGCGGTGAAAGACAAAATCTCCTCAAGGGTGGGATGTTTGAAGGTGAGCGAGAAGCTCATGAGCGCAATTCTGTCTTTTCCCAGATCGATTCCGGAACCGTACTTACGGTCCCCAAGAACCGGATGGCCGATATGGCTGAACTGGGCGCGAATCTGGTGCTTACGGCCGGTTATAAGGTCAATCTCCACCAGAGTTTTTTTTGGTGTGGCGGAAATTGAACGATAGCGGAGAATCGCCCTCTGCGCTTCGGGTGCGGACGCTGCGGCTTTCAGGGTTTTATCTCCTTCACGCACGAGGTAGTCCTCCAGGACGCCTTCCCCTTCTAAACGACCTTCCACCACTGCGCGATAGGTTTTTTCCATCCCGCCAATGCGGATTTGTGCGGAGAGCCGCGACGCCGCTTTGGTGGTTCGGGCGAACACGATCGCTCCGCTTACCGGACGGTCCAGCCGGTGCACCATCCCGATGAATACATTTCCCTGTTTATTATACCGCTTGCGGACATATCTTCGGCACATCTCCAGGAGGCTGTCCTCACCGCTTTTGTCGGACTGGGTGAGCACGCCCGCCGACTTGTCAACCACCAGCAGATGGTTGTCTTCATAGAGCACGGCGAGCGGTTCATCGGCATGGGAGTTTGACAACGTTCTCTCCGGGGGTTATATTGAATTGACTTCACCCAGTTGCAAATTGGTATAATAATAAGATGGTTCGGCAAAAAGTATCTTGTTGCTGCCTTCGCTCTAAAAACCTCACCCGGCCTTCGGCCACCCTCTCCTAATTAGGAGAGGGCAAGAACAAGGCGTATAATGAGTTACCCCCTCTCCTGACTAGGAGAGGGGGACAGGGGGTGAGGTAAAGAAACGCCAGAAAATAAAGTAAAATTTACTTTTTGCCGAATCATCTTATAAGCCATGTGAAAAACATTTTATTGAATAAAATCACCACTTTTTCTAAACTCACCTCTTGGTCTCCTCTCTATAATAGAGAGGAGATAACTCGTTGCGAGCCTTCTTGTTCCCCCTCTATTAGAGAGGGGGTCAGGGGGTGAGTTTCGGCGGAAAAGAAAATAACAGGCATTTAGACTATTTTTTTTACAATCCTTTTTATATCTTCGTTCTGGAATTATAGATGTCCAGGTTCAGCTCCTTTTCGCTTTTGGCTATGAGCACCGAGACCATGGCGTCTCCGGTGATGTTGAGCGTGGTCCTTCCCATATCGAGTATACGGTCGACTCCGGCGATGAGCGCGATGCCTTCCAGCGGCAGACCAACCGAACTGAGCACCAGGGAGAGCATGATCATGCCTGCGCCAGGCACCCCGGCGGTTCCGATGGAAGCGAGGGTGGCTGACATGACGATTGTAGCGTAATGAGACATTGTCAGCTCGATACCGTAAACCTGGGCGATGAAAAGCGCGGCGACTCCCTGGTAGATGGCGGTGCCGTCCATGTTGATGGTTGCCCCCAGAGGCAGGACGAAGCTGGAGATGCTCTCGGATACTCCCAGATTCTTTTGGGTGACCTGCATATTCACCGGAAGGGTCCCCGAACTGCTGGCAGTGGAAAACGCCACCAGTTGCGCGTCGATCATTCCCCTGGCGAAATTCAGAGGGTTCACCCGCGCCACGAGGGCCAAAAGACCACCGTATGTGATAACGTAATGGAGCAGGCATCCGGCATACACCACCAGGATCACTTTCATGAGAGGAAGAAGAACGGCCAGGCCGAATTTTCCGGATACCCAGGCGATGAGGGCGAAAACGCCGAACGGGGCAAGTTCCATTACCATCATGGTCAGTTTGAACATCACCTCGGCAAATGAATCGATAAAGGCGGCGACAGGTTTCCCTTTCTCTCCGGTGAAATTGATGGCAAGCCCAAGGAGAAGGGCGAAAACGATGACCTGAAGGATATTGTCGGTGGCAAATGCGTTCACAGGATTACTGGGAATGAGCGAAACGAGTGTGTCGATCATGCTAGGCGCGGCTGTCGCTTTCAGGGGGCCGCTGTGTTCAAGCCTTACCCCCGCGCCCGGCTGGAAGAACACGCCGAGAATCAGCCCGATGATGACCGCAACCGCTGTGGTCGCCAGGTAATAGAACAGGGTTTTAATGCCGACCCGCCCCAGTTTT
The DNA here is from genome assembly GCA_030692375.1 of Candidatus Latescibacter sp. Lineage (NCBI taxonomy): Bacteria > Pseudomonadati > Candidatus Latescibacterota > Candidatus Latescibacteria (ex Chuvochina et al. 2023) > Candidatus Latescibacterales > Candidatus Latescibacteraceae > Candidatus Latescibacter > Candidatus Latescibacter sp. Next base: position 25,073 of record JAUYCD010000033.1, read on the forward strand.
TTCGGGTCGTTCATGCTGGTGACTCCTGTGACAAGAGAGGCGAACACCAGGGGACCGATGAGCATTTTGAGGGCGCTGATGAATGCATCGCCCACAAATTTGATGCTTTCTGTCCGGGGGCCGAAGATGATTCCGGCTGCCATTCCCAAAACAAGGCCGATGAGGATTTTCTTCCAGAGCTTCATGTTTCTCCGCGTGTTAGGGGGTAAATTTTTTACGGTTGACGGGGCTGGAGGAGTTTCGCGATCAATCCGGTCCAGCCGGTTTGATGCGACGCCCCCACACCGCGGCCGGTATCGCCATGAAAACACTCATAAAAAAGGATATTGTCCCGGAACTCCGGATCTTTCTGAAACTTTTCGGTATCGCCGAAGGATGGGCGCCTGCCGGATTCGTTACGGAGAAACAGCCTGGTAAGGCGCAGTGATAACTCGTTCGCGACCTCGTTTATGGTGATAAAGTTCCCCGAACCGGTCGGGCATTCAATCTTAAAATCGCTGCCGTAGTAGTGGTGGAATTTCTGGAGAGATTCGATTATGAGGAAATTAATAGGGAACCATATCGGCCCGCGCCAGTTCGAGTTTCCGCCGAAGAGGCCGGTATCGGATTCGCCCGGCTGGTATGATACACTCAGTG
>JAUYCD010000034.1 GCA_030692375.1 Candidatus Latescibacter sp.
ATGTATGTTTTCAGGTTCCATTGTTATCTTTTTAACCGTCCTGTTCTCTGTTCGCCTTTAACAGACCTTTTGATGCATTCAAGTTGAATAAAAGTTTTTTACTTTTGTCGCCCTCGTCTTAATAAGGGGGGATGCCGAAGGACAGGGGGGATTCGTCCTTCAAGTGGACTTGCATTTACCCGATAATATTTTCATAAATATATTTTCGTGAAACGATAAGCATTATAAAGAGTTACAAAAAATTGATTCAAAAATCTTGGGGATGGCCAGAAAAAGGTTTTGTAATGTCACTCCATGTTTATATACTATTTTGTAATGGGGAAATGCCTCTCTTTTACTGATACTTTTGAAAAAAACACCTTTTACCAGGAGGATACTGACATGAACGAACCTGGAAAACGAATGACACTGATTGTTTTTTCCAACGATATGGACAAAGCCATGGCCGCATTTATCCTGGCGACCGGAGCAGCCTCTTCCGGCATGCAGGTGACCATGTATTTCACCTTCTGGGGGCTTTCCCTCCTTCGGAAAACGAATCCCGCTCCTCAAAGCCGTACTCTGGTGGAGAAGATGTTTGGCTGGATGCTCCCCAGGGGAGCCGACGATGCCACGCTTTCGAAGATGAACTTCATGGGAGCGGGAACAATGATGATGAAAGGCATCATGCGCAAAAAGAGTATGCCCCAGCTCGGTGAATTTCTCACCATGGCCTTATCCCTGGGAGTAAAGATTGTGGCCTGCACCACGTCCATGGAGATGATGGGTATCAAGAAAGATGACCTTATTGACGGTCTGGATATCGGGGGCGTCACCACGTATCTTGGTTCGGCGTGCGATTCGGGAATAAATCTGTTTATCTAGGACTGCCATGGATATTCTGGTTTATGGCGCCGGAGCGGTGGGACAGGCGGTCGGAGGCGTGCTGGCCGCCGACGGCCACAGGATTGATTTGATACTCCGCGAGCGATATATACGGGGAATAGAGGACGGCGGACTTTCCATCACCGGGATCTTCGGGGATTACCATGTCCGTGCTGAAAAGCTGGGCCTCTTTGCCTTCCTGGATCCGGTGAGGGATAAAACGTTTGACTACATACTCATTACCACCAAGTCCTACGATACCCTCGCGGCGGTGAAAGAGCTCGAAAAAATCAGGGATCACAGGTTCATCGCGGTTTCCATGCAGAACGGCTGCGGCAACCTCGATGTTATCGCCAAACAGTTCGGGGAAGCGCATTCTCTTGCAGCGCGAGTGATAACCGGTTTTGAAATCGAGCGTCCCGGTCTTGTTAAAATTACTGTTACCGCGGATGCCACCCATATCGGCGGCTGCGTCGAGGGAGAGATACCGGAAACGGCGGTCTTTCTCGCGGAAGCTATAAACAAAGCCGGTTTGCCATGTTCCGCCACCCCGTTCATCAACCGCGACCTCCTGGCGAAGCTCCTTTACAATTCAGCCCTGAATCCTCTCGGAGCAGCCTTCGGAGTGCACTACGGCATGCTGGGGGACGATCCCCATGCCCGGTCCATCATGAATGCTGTCATCGAGGAAGTTTTCGCGGTCATTACTGCCGCAGGGGAAAAAACGCACTGGGCGACGGCGAAAGAATATGAAGAATTTTTCTATGAGAAACAGATTCCGGCCACTTACCACCATCGCTCTTCCATGCTTCAGGACCTGGAAATGGGAAAACGAACCGAGGTGGATGCACTGACCGGTTATGTTTCCATGCAGGGGCGCGGGTGCGGTATTCCGACACCGGTTTGCGACACGATGTCCGAGATCATGCGGTTTCTGGAGCGGAACGGAGGAAAATGCACCCGCCTTCCCTAAAGTATCTCGGCAAATCAGCAAGCATGAGACCGTATATCACCATGCTTTCAGGCTTATCATTGTTCGACAGGACGATGTCTGCTTTCAGAACCTTCAACGGTTCGGGGAGTTGGGCGGAAAACATTCTCTCCACCTCTTCGTCAGAACGGCCGTCACGTTCCATGAGGCGTTTTTTCCGTAAACTTTCATCCGCCCTTATACAAACCACCAGGTCAAAAAGCCCTTCAATGCCCCACTCATAAATCAAGGCGCAGTCCACCACGGCATGTGTTCCGGCATTCCGCTCATCTCTGATTTTCTCCGTAATTCTCCTCACGAGAACCGGATGAACCACTCTGTTCAGTTTCAGGGTATTCTCATGTGTGGCAAATGCCTTCCGGGCAAGGAGGCGACGATCGAGTTTTCCATCCTTTCCCAGGATATCTCTTCCGAATATCCGGGCAAGCTCCCGGCGCATGTCTCCATCCTCCTCGACTACCTCGCGTCCAACCAGGTCGGCGTCGATGAGCATCCAGCCCCTGGAGGCAATCACCTTCGCCAGGACAGATTTTCCCGACCCAGGGCATCCGGTAATCCCAAGAATCATGCTATCCCTCCGTTGATTTCAGCGCTTGCAGTCCCATCACCCTTTCGACCATCGACAGGTTTCGAGGGTTGAGTTTTCCATCTCCGGTGCATCCAGAAATACTGTTCCGGATGACCGCGGATGATGTCCTCCAGGATAGCCGTGTACCGCTGGGTAAGTGTTTCCACTGTATCGTCGGAATGTATTCGTACCTCTCTCACGAGAAACTTGTATCGTCCGGGCGCAGTTCGCACGGTTGCCATCGCCAAAATCGGAATATCATACTTGAGCGCCAGTTCCCCCCCTCCGCGGGGAGTAGATGCCTTCCGTCCGAAGAAATCAACAAAAATTCCGTTCTTCCCCGCGTCCTGGTCGGAGATAAGTCCCACAATTTCCCTGTTTCGAAGAGCGCGAATGACTTGTTTTGCCGGGGCGCCGGTACTGACCAGTTGGAGGTTCTCGGTTTGACGGTTTCGATTTATGTAAGCATCCACCAGCGGATTAGACTGTTTTTTTGCTACAACGGTCAAGGGATACCCAATTTTACTGATACCGGCAGAGTTCAATTCCCAGTTTCCGAAATGACCTGATACGAGAATTACTCCCCTGCCCTTTTCAAATGTCCGCGCCAGCAGGGAAGTCTCGGTCATGTCCATTCTTTCCCGGATTTGACCCAAAAGCCTTTGAAAGAAAAGCATTTCAGTAAAGGTCATCCCGATATTGATATATGAGGACTCGGCAATTTTTTCAAGCTCCGCCTCGCTCAATTCCCTCCCAAAAGAATTCCTGAGATTCTCCAGAGTGACCCCGCGCCGCAGGCGAACCACGTGAAACACAAATAGACCGATCACCCTGACAAGAGCATAGACCCATTTCTCCGGCAGCGCATTGAACAGCGCGCTCAGCAACAAAAGAGAGAAAAATTCAAGCCGATGTTGAAGGTATTTTGAAATGCCGTTTTTTTTCAAACACTATCTCCGGAAAATAAATGTTTTACGGTTATGTCGTTAAGTAAGCTAAGGTGATCATCAGAACAAGGTTAATCCCCCCTACCCCCCTTATTAAGGGGGGAAAAAGAAAATTATTCCTATTTCTATGTAGACATTTATTAGGATTTGACAGACCCTCTCCCTAAATTCCCCCCTTAATAAGGGGGGATGCCGAAGGCAGGGGGGATTTTTAAAGACACAGGAGCGCTCAACTTCTCTTATTTACTTGATGTTGCTGACTTAACAACATAACCGAAAAATGTTTTATCGTATTCCCACCATGATCATGCGACAAGCTCTGGAAACTCTGTTCTGATCCGTTTCACAATCTTATGATCTAGGCGCCTGGGTTCATGCTCAGCCCATATCTTACGGGCTGTGTTCCAGGCGCGTTCGTTGGTATCCAAGCCGCCGGAATTGAGCCATGTTGTCCTGTTTCTACGGTCGCCGACAACAGGGAAAAAGAATTCGCTCCGGAAATGCCTAAGGGTATGGTCGTCGGTCACAAACTCACCTCCCGGACCGACACGCCGTATCACATCAAGACCGATTGTTTCCTCGTCCACCCGTATTCCCTCGACGATCCGTTTGACCATACCGGCCATTTCATTCCCTATGACCGTGGATTCTGCGGAGACCGCAAGCCCTGAATCGAACAGGTCGAGGCCATGCAGGATGTCCACTCCCGTCAGCGCGACTGTCAGCCAGGACAGCGCAGTCTCATACCCTGCCTGGGCGCCCTGGAGTTTATCTTCCGAGTAGCCCGCCGATACAACCATCGGACAGTCGAGCATCCTGCCGATTTGCGCAGTCGCGGCGTTGAGAAGGCCATATTCGGGCGACCCGGCGCAGAAACCGAGGGTCGATGGATCGCTTATCGCCGGCGCCCCTCCGATAAGCACCGGCGCATCGGGATTTACTCCATAAGCCAGCACTTTTCCGCTCAAAATTTCCGCCAGGAACAGGGTGAGAGTCCCCGCCAGTGTGCTGGGAGAAGTTGACATCGCCATCGGGCAGCTTGAGAATTCAACGGGAACCATGTTCCTGACCGCTTCGATGATGACCGAAGTAGTTTCAGGGTGAAGGGTCAGCGGGGAGATCATCCAGCAGGCGACGATGGAGAAAATGGGCCGTTCCCTGAGGGAGGCTTCCGAACCGGCGATGATTTCAGCAACGCGCCGGATTTTTTTAAAGCCCCTCATATCCGTGGTCGAAAGAATGACATGTTTCGTCGTGTTATTAATCCAGGCGAAAAACTTGTTGACATCGATACTATCCACAGAAACATCGCTTGGTTCGATCGAGCGGTGGCAGATGTCGATATAGGGCAGGTAATCGATGAGGTGCGCCATGTTTGCAACATCCCTGAGTGTGACCTTTCTCACCTCTTTTTTGCCGTGATCAAGATAATTCGGGCTTCCGCCGCCGGAAGAAAAGTACATGATTCCCTCGCCGATACGGATATCGTGCTTCTCGTCCCTCCCCGCGAGCAGGAATTGTTTCCGTGAATTCCGCAGCGCCTGCTCCACGATCTTTTCTTCGATCGTTACAGTCTGAAACTCCTCGTTGTATGAACAACCCAGCCTCCGGTATATCTTCCGCGCATCTTCACCCGGGACCCTGATGCCGACTGTGCTCAAAACGGCAAGAGCATTCTGGTATATCAATTGGCATTCTTGCATTGTAAGAGGATTAAACGGCTCACGCCTCAGTTCGACAGCCATTGGCAGCTCCTTTGAATGATCCTTTCACGGCAATTCTATTTATCGGGCACTCAGACACTTATTTTTTTGTTTGCTCATTTGATCGTTTTCTACTAGACCACATAACAGTACCGCTCTGCGGCCGAGTTTGCGAGGTCCACAGAAAGGGCTTGTTGGGTAGCTATGTGTTTTGCTTACTGAACAGGTTGTGCATTATGACGGCTTGCCTGGTCTTTCTGAAACGAGGAGCACAACTCAGCCAAAATGATGCGGTGCACCGTTCCATTGGACCCAACAATAGCGAAATCCTTCTGAGACATGCGCAAATATTCTGGGGACTCTCCGGCAAAACCAGAGAAGTGCCCGCCCGCCTCGGTCAGGATAAGCGAACCTGCCGCGAAATCCCAGAGACTCTGTGCTGGGGCGATGAAGCCATCTATTCTGCCGCATGCAATGTAGCAGAGCTCCTGAGCACACGAGCCCCCACCCCGGATTGAGCGACAAGATGGTACCAATTCCGTTCTTGGCTTGAGGTATTCCGGAGCTCTGAGGAAGCGATGGCTGAAGCTCAAAATACAGTCGCGGAGCTCGCAAACGGATGACGTAGAAATCTGTTTGGCATTGAGAAATGAGCCACCTCCTCGGACGGCTGTGAAGACTTCCCCATTTGCAGGGCAAGCCACGATTCCGAGAACTGGTTGCCATTCACACAGCAGTGCCAGTGATACACTGAAAGATTGCAACCCCCTGATATAGTAGCTTGAGCCGTCCAGCGGATCAAACACCCAAACGAACTCAGAATCCCTCAGCGTTCGACCACGTTCTTCAGAAATGAGCGAATGTCCGGGCACGACCTTCTCAAGGAACTCGACTATGATCTCTTCACTCTGGATGTCCTCTTTGGTGACGACACTATGGTGTGATTCCTTCTTCTCAACCTGTCTGCAGTCCCCCCAATGAGCAAGCAAATGCTGAGAAGCCAAGCCAACCGCCTCTTGGCCATACGACAGAAAACGGGCCAATTCCTTCTTGTATGTATCCATTCTATTTGACCTCCTTGAGCAGTGATTCCCAATACACGTATGCTCCCAACATACTTGCGTCCTCACCAAGGCAAGACAGAACCAAGTCGTGAGGCTTGAGTGGTGTGATCATCTCGATTTGAGTGAGGTCTGACCGTGCCTTAAGAAGAAGTGCCGGGTGTGCGAGGAAAACTCCGCCCCCTAATACTATCAAATCGGGCATGAAGCAGAGCGCAACCAGCCGTACACAGAGGCTGAGTGCGGTTGACACAGTGATGTATGTTCCATCCTGCGGGTCAGCCGCAACAACGGCTGTATCCGTCTCCGCTGGGCTATCCGGCAGGAGAGAGTTCTGAAGTTTGTTTACCGATACCAAGTGCTCCATTGTCTGGAGTGTCGCCATATCGATGATGGTGTGGCCAATCTCTCCGAGGGAATAACGCCCGACTGCCAGTTTTCCATTAAGGAGCACGCCTGCACCAATACCACTGCCATAGGAAAGGAAGACTACGTTGTCAACGCCTTTCCCGGAACCAAAGCGCTGCTCACCGAGCACGGCAAGGTCTGTGTCGTTTGCCTGCCAGACTGGAGGTCCGGCAAAATCACGTAAGGTACGGGAAAGCGCTGCAACGTCCCATTGCGGCAGATTCGGCAATCCCACTATCCTCTGCCGAACATATTCGATAGGCCCTGGCACACCAAAGATGATAGCCTCGACACAATCCCCTGCTTTCTGAGCCGCATCTCGGACCCAGTCAAGTACGGAGTGATAGTCCTGAAACGGTGTTCGCTCCCTTACGTAGCGAGCGACCACACCGTCTTTTCCCACAAGAGCAACCCGGGTCCAAGTTGCACCTATATCAACTCCCAATACATAACCGTATTTCAAGATAGCTCCTAAAAAACCTTCATAGCCACAAGAGAATGATCAACGTGACTGCAAGACTGACAAGCAAGAGAAGGAATCCCGCGAAAAAGATAAACCCAGATCCTTCGTAAAGTCCAAACAATGCACCTATTCGTTTTCCCGTGGACTCACCGAGCCGCTGTCGGGTTTCTGCCCTTTCGTTCCGACATCGGTTAAGTCGAAGGTGGATATAGACGAGCTGACAACAGGCAAGACCCGCGTAGCCTACCAGCCAAAGCGTAAACCCGATACGCCAATCGCGCAAGAAAGCCCGCTTTTCTTCGTCGAGTAGTATGGTGGTGAAAGCAGACAGCAATGCTAAATAGAAAGCTGTTGCCTTCCATTCGGTATCGCGATAGCGTGTGATTTCGTCATTCAAGTGGCTCACCCGGTCACACAGCAGTTTGAATTCTCTGTCAGAAAGTTTACTTAACTCCTTGAACATTACACACCTCCCACTTCGACGTCACATCACCGGCGAGAACTCGTGCTCTCAAGTCGCACCCGGCTATCGCCCGATCCAAGCAAGACTTTAGCTAATTGTACGGATAACAGAGGCTCGATACCTTAATCGTCCCTTCCAGAGAAAACTATTAGACATTGCCAATACTTTTGCAAAAGGCTCAACAGTGTATAAATTACTATTTCCAGATCATCTTCTATATTTGCAAAAAAAAACACTTTACTATTTGGATACTACGAGTAAGTAATTACGGCGAAGTTTTTTTCAGAAGCAACTGCTATTTTATACCTGACGGGATACACAGGTCAGCGATTCATTCCTTGCACTCAGGTGAAAGTTATATTACTTTATAGAGAGAAATTACCTCATCCTACTGGAGGATTCAACGATGAACGAGAAGCGTCTTTCCGCCTTTAAAGCGTATGACATACGGGGAATCATCCCTGATGAGCTTAACGAGGAAATGGCGTATAAAATCGGGCGGGCGTATGCAGCCGAAATACACCCGTCAGGAGCAATTGCCATCTGCAGAGACATTCGGAAAACAAGCTCCTCTCTTGCGGCGGCTCTTATCAACGGTGTCAACGATGCGGGTGTGGATACCACCGATATCGGGATCGGCGGTACAGAGATGATGTATTTCGCCTCTTCGCTAGAAGGTATGGGGGGAGGCGCCATGATTACTGCGAGCCATAATCCCAAAGATTACAACGGTATAAAACTGGTTGGAAGCGGGGCCGTCCCTATCGGCGAGGACAGCGGTCTTCTGAACATAGAACAGAGAGTCCGCACCGGGGATATTCCCCCGTCCGCATCAAGCAAAGGGGCCGCTAATCAACTCGATATCATGGACATGTATATCGATCAAATTCTCAGTTTTGTGGATGTTAAATCCCTGAAACCTTTAAAAATTGTGGCGAATGCAGGAAACGGATGCGCCGGACCGGTGCTCGATGCACTTGCACGCCATCTGCCGTTCGATTTTATCCGCATTCATTTCGAACCTGACGGCGCTTTTCCCAACGGGGTGCCGAATCCGCTCCTTGTTGAAAATCGGAATGTCACGATCGAAGGAGTTCGTACTTCTCATGCCGATCTGGGTATTGCATGGGATGGCGATTTCGACCGGTGTTTCTTCTTCGATGAAAATGGCAGCTTTGTCGAAGGATATTATCTTGTCGGATTTCTCGCGAAAAACATCCTCCAGAGAAATCCTGGAGCGCCTGTCGTTCATGATCCCCGGCTCATCTGGAATACTATCGAGATTGTTCGTGCGGCCGGAGGGATTCCGGTCATTTCCAAATCCGGCTACACTTTTATAAAGGAAACCATGCGGGAAACCTGTGCGGTCTATGGCGGTGAAAATACCGCCCATCACTTTTTCCGGGATTTTTCTTACTCCGATTCCGGTATGATCCCCTGGCTTCTGGTGACTGAGGAAATCTCCGCCACGGGCCAGAACCTGGGCGAATTGGTTAACGCCCGTATCAAAAGATATCCCTGCTCCGGAGAGATCAACCGCAAGGTGAATGATCCTGATGAGGTGCTGAAAGGTGTGGAAGAGCATTTTAGCGCCCATGCAACCGCCATCTCCCATCTTGACGGTGTTTCCATTGAATTCAGCAGACAATGGCGTTTCAACCTGAGAAAATCGAACACCGAGCCGGTAGTACGGCTTAATGTGGAATCGACCCGAAACGACGCGCTCATGAAATCTAAAACCGAAGAAATACTGCGGGTGATCGAAGGAAGAGATACTGACAGTAAAGTTGAAAAAAGATGATGGCAAAAAGTATCATGTTACTGCCAATGCTCTAAAAAACCTCACCCGGCCTTCGGCCACCCTCTCCTAATTATGAGAGGGTATAAACAAGGCACATAATGAGTTACCCCCTCTCCTGACTAGGAGAGGGGGACAGGGGGTGAGGTAAAGAAACATCAGAAAATTATGTACAAGGGCCTAAAAAATAAAACCTACTTTCCCACAAACATCTTTAAAAACAAAGGAAAACATGATTATGACACGCTGGTTTTTCCTCGCCTCTTTCTTTATGTTTCTTTTTGTACAGAGCTGTTCTATGTATACGGCAAAGCAAGGATCGGATTCGAGCGTTTCCCTTACGGTGGAGTATGCAAAAGGAGGGAAAATCAGCAACACCGACCTCGCTAGGTGGAAGGTCATGGGCGGAGGCAAGGTGACCATGGATGCGGCGGAAAAGGCGGTGCGGATCACCGAAAGCCGTGATTCCAAGGGGATTACTCTCGTTTCCCCCCGCGCGTATACGGGAAATGTCGTTCTCACGTTCAACGTAAAACCGGAACAGTACAAGGGAGTCTGCGTAGTATTCCTGTCGACTTCCGATAAAAACACGGGAACCCTCAAAATTTCTACGGATAATGACGGCAGTCTTCCCTGGTGGTCCGAAGGCGCGGTGCAGAATTACATGTTCGCATTCCATACCGGATTTCACCAGCCGAATATCTTCATCAGAAAGAATCCGGGATCGACCGATATCGCACAGACAAAGGATATAGCCTCGGAACAGAAGTGGTATACAGTAGAAATCGGCAGAAAAGGCCCCCTCCTCTGGCTCAAGGTGGACGGAAATATTGCTGTGGAAGGAAACGATCCGGACGGTAAAGGCCTGCCCGGCGGAAACATCGGCATCAGGATCCGCGGTCCGGGCGACGGCAGTTATTCCTGCCTTTTCAGGGACTTGGAGATACGGACTGAGTAACGTTGCAAATATTTCATGAAAAGGATGTGTCTGAACCATGATTCATGGGATGTAAGGATTACCACAATGGAAAGCAATTTAGAAACCTCACCCGCCCTTCGGGCACCCTCTCCTAATTAGGAGAGGGCCGGGGTGAGGTAAAAGGATAAACATGTTCAAAAACATGGTGATTGTCGGGGTCGGCCTGATCGGTGGATCATTCGGCCTGGCGGTTCGCCGTAAATATCCTGAGATGAGGATAGTGGGGGTTTCCTCACAGGCGGCGATTACCACCGCTCTGGAAATGGGCGCCATCACCGAAGGCTGCGGGTATGAAGAGCTGGGGAATGCAGTTCGAAATGCAGACCTGGTCGTTCTCTGCACTCCGATACACCACATTCAGGAAATTCTTACCCTGCTCGGCCCTCTCCTGCAGGGTGGAGTGCTGGTTACCGATGTCGGCTCCACTAAACGAGCAATCACCTGTCACGCCATGAATGTACTTCCCCGCGGGGTACATTTCATCGGCGGCCATCCCATGGCGGGCTCGGAAAAGCGTGGAGTTGGCGCTGCAGATCCGTTTCTCTTGCAGAATGCCATCTATGTTCTCTGCCCCACAGATAATGTCCCCGGAGAGGTGATCGACCGTTTCAGCGCGCTGGTAGAAAGTCTCGGCGCCCATGTTGCGATCATGGATGCAGACACCCACGACCATATCGCTGCGGCAGTGAGCCATTTGCCGCAGATGATCGCGCTCACCCTGGTGAAAATGGTCGGCAGGCTCGATACGGAAAATGCTCCCTACCTTCGGCTGGCTGCCGGCGGTTTTCGGGACATGACCCGTATCGCATCGAGCCCGTTCAGTGTGTGGGATGATATATGCAGCACCAACGACGACGCAATCAGGGAAGCGATCGACCGGTTTATCGGGCAATTGCTGAAAGTCCGTGACCGTATAGGGACTCCTGCGCTGGGTGAAGATTTCGAGATCGCTAACATTACACGGGCGACTATTCCAAAGGATACTAAAGGGTTTTTAAAAACTCTTTCCGAAATCCTGGTGGTTGTCGAGGACAAGCCCGGTGTCATCGCCAAGATCGCCACCCAGCTCGCCATCTCCGACATCAACATAAATGATATCGAGGTGCTCAAAGTCCGTGAAGGCGAGGGTGGCACACTCCGTCTTGCTTTCGAACGGGAACAGGAAGCGGTTGAAGCAATAGATCTTCTGGAACAAATCGGCTATCGGGCCCGTCTGAGAAAATAAAGGAAAAAGCCCAAAGCCCAAAATCCATAGGTGATCCTATTATAGAGGAAAATTTGACAGGATTAACAAGATTAACAGGATTTTGAAAACAACAAAAGATAGAATCATGTAAATCTTGTCATGTCAAAATTATTTTCAGTTATTCCGTTAAGTCAGCAAGAGTTCTCATCCCAGCAAAAAAAGGAGGATATCACCATGAAAGTATTTATCAAGCTTCTTACCATTATCGCAACCGCGTTCTTCGTCATTGCGACAATAATAAAATTCACCCAGAACGTCTCCTATAAAGAAGCGGTTGGGATTATGGAAGAACTCTGCAAGGAGATGATGTCGAAATGCCGCTGCTGCATACCGGAAAAAGAGGCTGCCGAAGAAAAGGTGAAGGATGAAGGATGAAAAAGACGGGAAGGAAGAATCAAGCTGCGGGAGGCCGGGGTCCGTCATTAAAACTATAGATAATGGACTTCGGGCTTCTGACTGTCTTTTCATCCGCGGGACTACCGGAATATACGGTGTGATCGGAGACCCGGTGGAGCATACCCTGTCGCCGCTCATGCATAACCGCGCCCTGGCAGAAATGGGCCTGGATGCTGTCTATGTTCCGTTCCGGGTAAAACCGGATGATCTTGAAAATGCGGTAAAGGCGATCAAAGCATTGGGCATACGGGGCATGAATGTCACTGCCCCCCACAAAACGAGGATTATCGAATACCTTGACCGTATTACCGTCGAGGCCCGAGCGGTCGGCGCGGTAAATACGGTCATCAACACCGGTGGACTGCTCGAGGGTGACAATACCGATGTATACGGATTCACGAATTGTATCCTGAAAGACAGCGGACTGGAACGGTTCCCCGAACGGATTTGCATCCTGGGTGCGGGAGGCGCCGCCCGGGCTGTGGTTTATGCCTGTGCTCTGCGTGAGGAAGTCCGTGAGATCGCCATTTTGAACCGTACACTCAGTAAAGCGAAGGAATTGGCGGACGATTTTCGGCGTATTACCGGGAAACCGATTTTCGCTTATCCCGCCGATAGCGAAACCCGGAAAAGAATTCTGCCCCGTATGGACATGATCGTGAATACCACTACGGTGGGGATGTATCCGCACTTGGGGATTTCCCCGGTTATTGAAAGTGATGATGTATTTCATCCGGGACAGGTGGTGTGCGATATCATATACACCCCCGCGAGAACGAAACTTCTGGAGGATGCCACCCGGCGGGGCGCAAAGGCCATCGGCGGAATGGCCATGCTCGCCTTCCAGGGGGCGCGGTCACTCACTCTCTGGACTGGCCGTGAAGCCCCGGTACAGGTGATGATCGAGGCGCTCAAGGCAGCCCAAAAGGATGTTTGATTATGGAAACAGTACCGGTCCGTCTCGGCGACCGTTCATACGATATCATGATTGAAGCCGGTTCTCTGCCTCGAACCGGTTCATTTGTCCGGCGCCTGGCCGGTGAAAAAACGGCTCAGGCCGCAGTAGTAACCACTGACACGGTGGCGGGCCTGTACCTGGAGCCAGTTGTCAATTCTCTCGTTCGGGAAGGATTTATTGTCACCCGGATCATTATTCCGGACGGCGAGAAGTATAAAACCATCGCCACCTGGGAATCTATCCTGACCCGGCTCATCGAGTCACGGTTCGAGAGGAAGAGCATTCTCGTTCCCCTGGGCGGCGGAGTAGTGGGAGATGTCGGAGGATTTGCCGCCGCCGCTTTTCTCCGTGGGATTCCTTTTGTCCAGGTTCCAACGACCATTGTGGCGCAGGTGGATTCGTCCATCGGCGGGAAGGTCGCGGTCAACCATCCCCTGGGCAAGAATTTGATCGGGAGTTTTTACCAGCCCTGCGGAGTATGGATAGACCCCCTGGTGCTGCGCACCCTGAATCGCCGCGAGGTGGTCAGCGGCATGGGAGAAGTAATAAAACATGCCATGATTCGTGACGCCGGATTCTTTACTTTTCTGGAAGACCACCTTGATTCCCTCATGGATTTCTCCGCCTCGCATGAACTCCTGGAACGTTTCATCGCCTGGAATTGCCGGATAAAAGCCGAAGTAGTCGCCGCGGACGAACGTGAGAGCGGCCTTCGAGCCACCCTCAATTACGGCCACACGGTCGGACATGCTCTGGAAACGGTGACCCGCTACAGCCGTTTCAGCCACGGCGAAGCGGTGATGTTCGGCATGATCGCCGCCGCCGAGATTGCCCGCGACCGGGGGCTTATCAGCGGCTCAGACACAGCCCGTCAGAATGCCCTTCTCCTTCGCGCCGGAATGAGCTGCGATGTCCGGGGCATTTCCTTAGGTGAAATCCTGGGAGCAATGAAGCTGGATAAAAAGGTTATCGGCGGAAAAATCCGGTTTGTGCTTCCCGGCCGTATCGGAAGCGTGGATGTTTACAGCGATGTTGGAGAAAATGAGATGCTGCACGGAATCAACTATATGCTTGAGTTTTGCGGGAAGAGAAAATAGAAGACAGAAGACAGGAGTCAGGAGACAGTATACAGAAGACAGAATAAAATAAGTCTTTTATACTTTGTGCCTTTGTGCCTTTGTCACTTTGATACTTTGATACTTTGTCACTTTGTCACTTTGATACTGATGAAAGGTATGCCATGAATATCGAGGAGCTTGCACAGGAAGTCAGGAAAGCCGCTCTTCTGACCGGAGATTTTGTCCTTTCCAGCGGCAGGCGGAGTAACTATTATTTAGACAAGTACCGTATCGAAACCCGCCCGGAAATTCTCAGAAAAGTTGCCGACGGGCTGGCGGAAAAAATTCCGGATGGGATCGATCTCCTTGCCGGCCCGGAGCTGGGAGCAATCCCTCTGGTAACTGCGGTGGGATTGAAAACCGGCATCCCTTTTCTCCTTGTGCGGAAAAAAGCCAAGGAATACGGGACAGCGAAGGTGGTGGAGGGTCTTTACGAGAAGGGCCAGAGTGTTGTATTGATCGAAGATGTTCTTACCACAGGCACTCAGGCAATAACTGCGGCCGACAGTCTCCGGGAACTCGGCCTCAAGGTGGTGAAAATTATCTGCGTGATCGACCGTGAAGAAGGCGCCCGTGAAGCGGTGGAGGGCGCCGGATATGTATTTGATCCCCTGCTGACCAGAACCATGATGGGCTTATGACTTTTCTGACGCTATATTGTTTGCTGCCGCCTTGTCCTGTATTATAAAAGCTCAATTACTTCGATGATATGATCTTTATTGACGATCTTCAGGGAGTTATCTTTATCCCGTAATATGAGAAACCTTTCCGGCTTATTCATGAAATCGGATAAACGTGAATCAAGGTCTATTTGAATTTCTCCTGATAGATTCCGTGAATCACTGAGCGTTATAATAACATGTACACTCTGGCGGGGAATTGTTTTGTCTTCCATGATTGTCTCCGTTTTGGTGGGCAGCGTCGATGTTTTCATAATATCGCTCTGTATTGGAGGAATGTCAAGATGCAGGGGAAGAAAATAAAGAAAGAATCCGCATTTTTAACTCACCCCATAATCCCCTCTCTTGCAAGCAATAGAGGGGAAGACCCCGATGTGCTTTATAAACAATGCTTTAGAAAACCGTTATTGATTTTTCCCCCTCTCTAACTTGTTGGAGAGGGGGTCAGGGGGTGAGGTCTGATATCTATTCGTATTTTTCGACTTATTAAAAAGGAACAAATCCGAGAAACAGTTGGTCAAAATATGAGTCATATCGTGCAAGCGATCACGGTGCCCTGGTATAACGCCTGCGCCGATTATGCAATCCTTTTGGCGCGGGGTTTGCAAAGTCTCGGTCACCGTGTCACTGTGGCAGGAGGGAATGGAAGCCCGGTTATTGACAAGGCGCGGGAATTCGGTCTTGCCGTATATGATCTTTCCAGTCCCGCATCGGGGAATCCGCTGACACTGTTTCTCCTGGCGAAAGCATACAGGAGATTCGCCATTGAAAACGAAGTGGCGCTGGTGAATGTCCATCACGGGCGCGATCACCTGGTCTGGTCCCTGGCGCTTTGTGGAACCGGGATTCCCCTGGTTAGAACCTCCGGAAGCCAGGTCCCGCCGAACAGGCATTCAGGCTCACGATACCTTATAAAAAACCGTACCGCAGGGATAATCGCCTCCTGCTGCACTGTGCAGAGATTTTACACCGAAGGATTCGGGATCGAGCCGGAAAATATTCCGGTCATCAACGGCGGAGTGGACAGTATGTACTATACCCCCGGACATCCGAGAAATGTACTGAGAAGCGCGCTGGGAATTCCGGAGAAAGCCTTTGTGTTCGGTATCGTGGGAAGATACTCCCCTGTCAAGGGCCACCGGTATTTCTTTGCTGGGGCGGAGCGGGTCGCCGGGATATTTCCTGATGCCTGGTTTGTGGCGGCGGGGTGGGAGGCTCAATTAAACGAAGATACCATGCGGAAATTAGCCTCTGAAGCCGGTATTATCGACCGTACCCGTTTCACCGGCCGTCAGAATGACATCCGCGACCTTCTCGTCGCTCTGGATGCAGGAGTCATCGCCTCGGTGGGATCGGAAACCGTATGCCGCATAGCCCTGGAGTACATGGCTATGGGCATTCCCGTGATTGGGGCGGCTACCAATGTAATCCCGGAAATTGTCCGTCACGAGCGCACCGGATATATCGTGCCCCAGGCTGATCCGGAATCAATAGCGTACGCCATGGGTCAGCTTATCTCTTCGCCGGAACGGTCAAGGACGCTTGGGAAAACCGGGCGTGAAATCATCGAAGAGGAATATTCTCTCGAAAAATTTGCGCTTAAAACACTTGAAGCTTATAGGAAAATGACGATTGATGTCTGAAAATCCAATACCTGCTCCTGTCGCCAGCCGGTTCACCATCGAGCCGGTCGAACTGGTTGAAGTGGTGGATGAATTCAGCAAGCTCCTTGAAAAAATCGAGCTGTATAATCCCCACGTCGACCGTGACCTCATAAAGAGGGCTCTCCGGTTCGCAGCGGTGGCACACGCCGGCCAGCGCCGCAAGTCGGGAAAGCCGTTCATTTATCACGGGATACAGACCGCTGACATTCTCGCCGATCTTCATCTCGATTCGGTCATGATAGCCTGCGGAATTCTCCACGATGTGGTGGAAGATACCAATATAACTATCGAAGATGTACAAAAGGAATTCGGCGATGAAATCGCAAATATCATTGATGGCCTGACCAAGATCGCCGGACTGAAGCTCATGAGCCCGGAAGAGCAGCAGGCCGAAAATTTCAGAAAGATGATCCTCTATTCCGCCAAGGATGTGCGGACGGTTCTGGTAAAATTCGCCGACCGCCTGCAAAACATGCGCACCCTTGAATTCCTCCCAAGTGAAAAACGTAAACGCATCGCCCATGAGACTCTTGAAGTTTTTGCTCCGCTTGCGCACCGTTTCGGTGTGTACACCATCAAAACCGAACTCGAGGACCTTTCGTTCCGGTGGCTTCATCCCAGGGAATACCGCAGGATTAAGAATACCCTGGAATATATGGTTAAAGAGAATGATGCCTTTCTTAACGAGGTTTTGGAACCGTTGAAGAAACGGCTGACCGATGAAAAAATCGACCACCAGATTCAATGGCGGCAAAAGCATCTTTACAGCATCTACAAAAAAATGATCCGGGACGATAAGAGCCTGGATGAGATTTACGACATTTTAGCCATCAGGGTGATTGTAAACACCATCTCGGATTGCTATTTCGCCCTGGGTATCATACACTCAATGTTCACTCCTGTAGTTGAACGGATCAAGGATTTCATTGCCACCCCGAAATTCAACATGTATCAATCTTTGCATACCACGGTGGTCGGTCGGGGAAGGAAAATGGTCGAGGTGCAGATTCGCACCCAGGAAATGCACCATACTGCGGAGACCGGCATCGCCGCCCACTGGCGTTACAAGGAGGGAAAGGTCGAGCCGGATGAAATCGACAATTACATGGCCTGGCTGCGGAGGGTGGTGGATTGGCAAAGCGGGACGCCTGAACCGAATGAGTTTATGCACGAGCTTAAAATGGACCTGTTCCAGGATGAGATTTTCGTTTTCACGCCAAAAGGAGATCTTATTCAGCTCCCGGCCGGCTCAACCCCGGTGGATTTTGCCTTTGCCCTCCATTCTGAAATCGGCCTTCACTGCTCCGGAGCAAAGGTCAACGGGAAGATTGTTCCGCTTGATACCAGGCTGGTCAGCGGTCAATGGGTGGATATTTCGACCAATGCGAATAAATTTCCGACAGCCGGCTGGCTCAATACGGTAAAAACAGCCAAGGCCAGGAGTCTCATCCGCCGCTGGATGAAACGCCGCAATGATGATGAGAACCATGCGCTCGGACTGGAGATGATTGCACGGATAGAAAAACAGCGGAGAGAGAAACTTAACGAAATCGAAAGAGAAGAACTGGTTAAAAAATACCATCAGCGGGATTGGGAGCAGTTCGTTACCAGCCTGGGTTCTGGAGATATATCCATTCATGCTATTCAGAATTACTTTGGGCTGATTGAAAAGAAAGCTGAAAAACGCCCCTTAACAAGCCAGACGCCGGTCAATGTATCCATTCAGGGAATGGAAGATTTGCTGGTGAGTTTTGCCAAGTGCTGCAAACCTCTCCCGGGCGACGAAATTGTAGGATTTATCACCCGTGGCCGGGGAATGGTGATACATCGAAGCAATTGCGATAATATTAGGAACTCTCCTACCGACAGCGACCGCGCCATCCCGGTGGACTGGGAACCCAAGGAAGGGGTCTTTTTTGTGGCGAGCATCCGGGTGGAGGCCGCAAACCGCAAAAGTCTGCTCTCCGATATTACTTCTGCCATCGCAAAGTCCAACTGCGACATTCGGTCCGCTCATGTAACAACAAATGATAATATTGCGATGGATGATTTTGATGTGGATGTCAAAGATCTGGTGTGTCTTCAAAACCTTATGAAGGAAATTCGAAAGGTCAAGGGAGTAACCGGGGTCATCCGTCTGGATATGCGGTCTCCGGAAAATGTTTGAATCATGGTTCAGACAGTCTTTCTCTTTGGACTTTAAGCTTATGAATACCCTATCACCGATCACCCCCGATATCATTCCTCATCAAATAGCGCTTTCCGGCTTCACCACCAGGCAGGGCGGTGTTTCCCGGCATCCTTTCGATTCCCTCAACCTCGGCCTTTCCGCTTCCGATGATCCCGCCGCAGTACGTGAAAACTATTCCCGTCTCTACCGCCATCTGGGAATAGACGGTACGAATACCGCGCTCATGCGTCAGATACATGACGCCGCAGTAATCAAGGTTTCAAAAGGCGGGATGTATGATGCTGTGGACGGCTTGGTTACCGACACCCCCGGCCTTCTGCTTGGAGTCAAGGTGGCTGATTGTGCGCCGGTGCTTCTCCTGGACCCATTTTCAAGAGCTGCCGGAGTCATTCACTGCGGATGGCGTTCACTGGTTTCCGGCATCCTGGAAAATACTTTGAGTCTTATGAAATTGGAGTGGAATACCGATCCTGCGGAAGTGATTTTTACGCTGGGACCATCGGCAGGCCCCTGCTGCTATCAGGTGGGTGAAGAAGTGGCCGCTCGAATGGCGCCTTCCTCGATAAAGAACCGTAACGGAAAACTGTATGCGGACCTCCACGAGGAAATCATCCACCGCCTCATCTATAACGGAGCGAGGAGGACAAATGTAGAATCGATTCCTGATTGTACGATATGCAATAATTCATTATACTTTTCCCATCGCAGAGACGGCGTCAATTCCGGGCGTATGATGGGATACATCATGCTGAAAGACCTTTGAAAGGATTTTATTCTTGACTGACTTTCAAGCCATTATTCTTGGACTTATTCAGGGTTTTGCCGAATTCCTGCCGGTTTCATCCTCCGGCCATCTGGTACTCGCCCAGAAGCTATTCGGGCTGAACGGCGACCTGATGACTTTTGACATTTTCTTACACTTCGGCACATTGCTGGCTGTTCTGGTGGTTTTCTACCGCTCTATTCTTTCCATTATTCTCGGATGCTTGGCAGGTATAAAATCCCTGTTTCTGGAAAGACTATCTCCATCTTATATATACCAAAATTCTGCTGATGTCCGCATGGCGACAGCACTGTTTATCGGGACAGTTCCCGCCGGTATAGTCGGAATCGCCTTCAAAAATCAGATCGAGGCGCTGTTCTCGACCACAATACCGATCTTAGCGGCCCTGTTTGTCACCGGTACAGTTCTCATGATCACATTCCTGGTAAAAAAAGGCGAGCGCCATATTGGCTTCTGGAGCGGGCTGATAGTTGGCATCGCACAGGCCATCGCCATCATACCCGGCATCTCCCGTTCCGGCTCGACCATATCCACAGCCCTTTTTCTGAAAGTCGACCGCCAGGAGGCAGGTGAATTCTCCTTCCTCCTTTCCATCCCTGCTGTGGGGGGCGCGACGGTTCTGGCGTTCAGGGATTTCACTTCTGCAGCCATACAGATACCCTTACATACGATAATACTCGGCATAGCGGCTTCATTCATCTCCGGTCTAATTTCTCTGGTGCTGCTCATGAGCATTGTGCGAAAGGGAAAGATCGGGTATTTCGGGCTGTACTGTTTTGCGGTTGTTATCGCGGGAGCGATATATCTGCATATTTAGATTATATTTTACGGTTATGTCGTTAAGAAAGCTAAAGTGATCATCCGAGAAGGTTTATCCCCCCTACCCCCCTTATTAAGGCGAGGGCGACAAAAGGATAATATTGACATAAGTTATTATAAATAAATAAAATAAATGAATATTTAGCTTGACATGGCGGTTTAGATTTATTATACTTAAGGTATTGTTATGAAAGG
>JAUYCD010000035.1 GCA_030692375.1 Candidatus Latescibacter sp.
CTGAAGCCGAATCAGTGGCAGTCGGTTCTCCCGCATGCCAAGGTAGTAAGTTCGCGCGGCGAGAATGCAGGTCATGTTCAAGTCGATATGGCGCAACCAGCAGACGAGGCGCCAGAGCGATTCAAAGCACGCTTAGATGAAGAGTTGAAGACGATCCGCTTCTACCTACAGTCGCAAAAACAGCAAATTGAAGGCTTCAATGCTGGCCTACGTCCACAAATTCTTGCCGCAGTTAGCGCAAGGCGAGGACGGATACAGAAACACGAAGGCTTACAGGACGTCATGGGCATCCCCTTGAAGCGCAAAGAAGGGGCACCCGCGTTTGCGCCCGTTAAGATTGCCAGAAAGCTTGTTCGTCCGTTGCCACCGCCACCCAAATCCGGATATAAGCCCGAGCCTGGAATTACGGAAGAAGACTATTCGCACATCCTGTCTGTGATTCGGCACGAGGGTAGAACCTTCGAGACAACTCCTAAGACCTACGCCGTCCACGATGAAGAACAACTTAGAGACATTCTTCTAGCACATCTGAACGGCCACTATCAGGGTGACGCTACCGGAGAGGCATTTCGGCGAAGCGGCAAGACGGATATTCGCATTGAGGATGACACCCGTGCCGCTTTCGTAGCTGAGTGCAAGATATGGAAGGGACAAAAGGAATTATCCCAGGCCATCGATCAGCTTCTTGGGTATCTAACTTGGCGCGACTGCAAGGCTTCGATCGTAGTATTCAACAAGCACAACGCGAAGTTCAGCGGAATCCTTGAAAGTGTTCCAGGGGTCTTTGAGGCTCACCCCCGGTTCAAGCGTTCACGCGGGGCCGAAGGGTCTGGCGAGTGGCAGTTCGACATGACATCTCGTGAGGATGAAGGGCGACAGGTGCGCATTCATGTGTTCGTCTTCAATCTCTTCGTGGCGTAGCCGCCCAACTAGTAGCTGCACCGGACGCGCTGAAGCGCGCTGGTGAGCATGACGTTAGGCCCAAATATAAGAAAGAAAATCAATGGAAATAGCCAAAAAGATAATCAGCGGTATTTTTCAAAAAAACTATGAACTTGGAGAAATAGATGATTCTATATTCATTCAGATAATAAAATCAGGCATAGAGAAAGCAGGATCAACAGATAGAATAAATACTTTATATAAACATTCATTGATAGAGTATGTCAATATTTGGATTGAAGATGTAAAAGAAGGGGAGGATGTTGAAAAGGAAAAGAAAAAAGCAAAAAAAACATTTATTGAATACTGGAATGATGCAACATAAAATGGCCTGACCCGGCGGTTGCAGCCGACCGCCTTTAACCTATGCGATTTATTTTTCGATAGCAGTGGTAGGTGAACCATAGAAATTTATATAATAATCTTTGCCCTCCGTCCACCCGGCATCACCCAAACAGCCTTCTCAAACTCCTTGAACTGATGCAGAACCGCAAACCTATACCGATAATCAGGCAGTTTCCGAATCATCCACCCTTAGCGATACGCCGGAAGACAGAAAACATTATGACAAGAAGAAACAAATATAAGCTTGCTGTTACGAATAACGTCCTGCTATTTACTGCAGGGGTTGTTTGGATATGTGTGGGTACAGTGCTTTTGTTTTTGGCATTCTCATGGTTATCAAATGCCTCAAAGGTGAACAGTTATGTGTTCGTGGGTGCCGGGGTGCTATTGGCATTAATTGCTCACCACTTTGGCTTTTTGAAAATAGTAGATAAGAATTTAGAAAGAATCCTTTCTACTGATGAGAAGAAATGCTTTTTCTCCTTCATTCCTTTGAAAAGCTATCTGATTATTGTGGTCATGATCGTAATGGGAACGATGCTGCGTCATTCAGCTATCCCAAAGCAGTATTTAGCGATTTTGTATATAGGTATCGGTTTGGCTCTACTATTGTCGAGCGTGAGATATATAAGAGTCTCTTTTTGGAGAAATTAGCCCCGCGGGGAACTTCGAACATTCTTATCATCCGGTTGAAATGTATGATCATTAACATAATGGGAAAACCGTTCGAAAGTCAAATCATTCGATTCATTCTGGGCGGGCTCAGCACTACTGTTTTGTATGCGTATATCGTAAGAAATTTGTTTTTCAAAACCGTGTAAATACGCATATTACCTATGGTATAAAATTTATCGCTTTACAGATATTTCTTTTGTGTCTCGGCAACGTCATTCTATTTACCGGCGTTGATGTTTTTGGATTTCACTATTTTCTGGTTACCGTGGTCATGTCGATTTTTCTGGCCTTTCTCAACTTTGTGCTCATGAAACTGCTTGTGTTTACCTGATTTCCCGAAAGCGCATGGCGCGATAAAAAGAAGGCGAGTTGTAAACTACAGCCCCCTATCCCTCGATCCCTTTCCCCCGAAAGGGGGCAAGGGAAGTTGCTGTTCCACGGTCAATTCCTGCCCCCTCCGGGGGAAGGATGTCCGAAGGACACGGGGTCCCCGCTTGTACGTAGTACATGCGGGGTGAACTAAAGGGGGCTGCTTCCAACAATCTCGACTTATACAAAAGACTCTTTTCAAGAAAAAATTACCTTATGTTCTGCCCGGATAATCGTGTTTTAGTGGTCATTCCCGCTTACAATGAAGCGGGGAGGATCGGAAAAGTCGTGCACTCGGTGCAGCATGCGCTTCCATCCGTCAATGTTCTTGTGGTGAATGACTGCTCAACCGATTTTACCGAGCAGGAAGCCCGTGAAGCCGGGGCGACGGTGCTATCCCATCCGGTCAACCTCGGGTACGGCGCCAGCCTGGAAACCGGATATTTATATGCTTCCCTTCACGACTTTGATATCGTATGCCAGATGGATGGCGACGGCCAGCACCTTGCTGAGGAAATCCCATCAGTACTGTCCCTGGTGATGGATGGGAAAACCGATATCGCCCTGGGAAGCCGTTACATTTCCGGGAAAAGCAGCTACCGCACGCCGCTGGTTAGAAGAATGGGGCAAAGGTTTTTTGCCCGGATTTTTTCTCTGATAACCAAACAGAAGGTTACTGATCCCACTTCCGGTTTTCAATGTTTGAATCGAAAAGTTTTTGAATGGTATGCCGAGGGGCATTTCCCCCGGGATTTTCCGGATATCGATGTTCTGATAGCCGCACATTTTGCCGGTTTCCGTTTGATGGAGGCGCCTGTGTCTATGAAAGAGCGTGAAGGCGGGACTTCCATACATTCAGGATTAAGGCCGTTTTACTATTTCTTCAAGATGATTCTTTCTGTATTTATCGTGTTATTGAATCGCAGGAGGTGGAATACCCATGTATCCTAAACAAATCGCTGTTTCTCTCATACTCAGTTTTGCTTTATTGATTCTTATCATCCGTCTTATCCAGAAGGGCAGATTGGATATCTCCTACTGCTGGATCTGGCTGGGTGTGGGAATCATCGCTCCGCTCATCGTGCTGAAGTACACCTGGCTTCTCTGGGTAACTTCTTTCATCGGCGCCATGACTCCGACCACCACCCTTTTTCTTTTTTCCATCCTGGTGCTCTTTCTCATGTGCCTGCAATTTTCCATTGTCATTTCCACCCAGCATCGCCAGATTAAAAAGCTGACCCAGGAACTAGCGCTTCGGACGAAAAAGGAATAGTATGCGCCTGACTCTGGTTTCCGCCCCTCTGACCATGGAAGAGCGCTATGGATTGTTCTCCGGCGCCGGAAGCAGCCAGCCTTCCTTCGGACTGGTGTGTCTTGCCGCGGCCGCCGAACAGGAGGGAGTAAAGGTTTCGGTGATCGATGCATCTGCGGAGAGCCTGTCGAAAGAACGGGCGCTCCAAGCAGTCCTCAAGTCCGGCGCCGATGTGGTGGGAATCAGCTCGACCACCGCGGGCATTTCAGCTTCCGGGGAGCTTGCAGAAAAAATCAAACAGGCCCGGCCCTGTTCAGTCATTATCGGGGGCAGCCATGCGACCGCCATACCGGAAGAGACGCTCACAGAATTTCCGGGCTTCGATATGGCAGTTGTCGGCGAAGGAGAAGACACCCTCCGGGAAATTCTCCGCGCTTTCGGGGAAACCGGCTCGCTTTCGGAAACTGCGCCCGGTACAGCCGTACGCATAAATGGCGGCATCCGTGTCAACCCGCCTCGCCCCCTGATCATGGATCTGGATTCCCTGCCCATGCCCGCCTGGCATCTCATCCGGGGCTTTCCGCAGACATTCCGGCCATCTCCCGCCCGGATGAAACGGTTCCCCTGCGCTTCTCTGGTTTTTACCCGGGGGTGTCCGAACCGCTGTCATTTCTGCGATCGCTCGGTATTCGGTAACCGGGTGCGCTCCTACAGTCCCGCAAGGGCGGTCGCCATGCTGAAAGAACTCAGGCAGACCTATGGTGTGAAGGAAATTCTTATCGAGGATGATACTTTTGTCACTTCCAGGACATGGGTCATGGAGTTCTGCGGGAAACTGCTTGCGGAAAATATCGACATCACCTGGTCCTGCCTGGGCAGAGCTGACCGGGTTACTCCCGAAATTCTGAAAATCATGAAACAGGCCGGCTGCTGGCACATATCCTATGGCATCGAAAGCGGAGATGAACAGATACTGAAAAATATGGGAAAAGGTGAAAACCTTTCTCACATCGAAGATGCCGTCCGTCTCAGCCGTGCAGCGGGCATCAAAACCAAGGGATTTTTCATGGTCGGATTCCCGGGCGAAAGCGAAGATTCCCTCCGCCGTACCAGGGAACTGGCCTTAAAGCTGCCGCTCGACGATATATCGGTGATGCAGCTTACCCCCTTCCCGGGGACTGCCATATACTCTTATGCTTCACAGTATGGAACGTTCGAGCGGGACTGGCGGAAAATGAATGTCATCACCACTGTTTTCACGCCGCATGGTTTTACACCCGGAGATATGGAAAAGGCTCGTTCACGCCTTCTTGTCGCTTTCTATCTCCGCCCCGGAATTATTTTGAAAAAATTGGCGGAAGTCACTGCCAGACCCCGTCTTCTTCCTTACATGATTCAGGGTTTTCTGGCTTTTCTGAAAGTTGTGCTATCCACAAAAATCGGGAATAAGAGAAGGAATAACGATACGCATGTGTGAAGCAGTCCCCCTGGTTTCTGTGGTTGTGGTCTGTTTCAACGGACTGGATATTACCCGACAGTGTCTGAAAAGCATCTTCAGTCAGGATTACCAGCCCCTGGAAATAATCGTGGTGGATAACGGTTCGCAGGAGGATATTTCAGGTATGGTATCGAGGGAATTCCCCCGTGCGCGCCTTATCCGGCTCCCGGAAAATATAGGATTCGCCGGGGGCCATAACCGTGGAATTGAGGCGGCGCAGGGAAAGTATGCAGCGATAATCAATAACGACGCGGTGGCTTCTCCTGCTTGGATACGCGCCATGGTTGAAGAAGCGGGAACCGATGAACGAATCGGAGCAGTATCTACGATAATCATGGATGGCAGCCGGCCGGGTTTTCTCGATTCCTGCGGAGTGGGAATCGCCCTTGATGGGATGTCACGCCAGGCGATGAGAGGGATGCGCCCGCCGGTGCTGGAGAGTCCCCGTGAAGTTCTCCTGGCGAGCGGATGCGTCTGTCTTTTCAGAATGGAAGCGCTCCGGATTACCGGCCTTTTCGACGAGTCGTTTTTTGCCTATTGCGAAGATACCGATTTAGGGCTGCGTCTGCGCTGGGCAGGGTATCGGGCGGTCATCGTTCCTGGTGGAGAAGTAACACATTACTCTTCGATGACAGCCGGTAAATTCAGCATCCGGAAAATATTCTGGGTGGAAAGAAACCATTTCTGGGTTGCGGTGAAGAATTTCCCCTGCCCTATTCTCTTCTTGGTGCCCTTTGTCACTGTATGGCGGTTCATGGTGCAAATGTATGCAGTTGCTTCCGATACCGGAGAAGTACGGGGATTTACTGAAAAAACAGGGCTGGGAGAGATCGCAGCCGCTGTTTTAAGAGCACTCTTGGCAGCCCTGGCCGGTATTCCTCTCATGCTGCGGCGGCGGAAAGCGTTAGCCGGGAAAAGGAAAATCAGCAGCCTTCAGATGATGAAACTGATCATGCGATTTCGGATGCCGATAACGGAAATTATCCTGGGAAAGAGTTCAGGATGACACGTGTCATGCCGAACTTGTTGCCGCTTCGCGGGAACGATAAACCGTTTCGGCATCTAATTTGAAAAGATAAGTTTTTACTTCCATCTAACTGGAGCCACCGTTCCCATCAGGGGAAATGCGGCCATGTACATGAGCAAAAACAGCTCGTTGAGTATAAACCGATTCCATTGTACAGACAGCTTCAATGTCGTTTGTACCTTCCGTGCTACTATCCCGTCCAGCAAGGTTTTCCAGAGAAATGACAAGAGAAACACCATGAAAAGAATAGGTATGAACGGTGAAACGACCAATGTGAGCACCAGAAGCAGATGATAGCCATACATGACTACTCCGGCGAAGATATGGAAAGGCTCAAAAAATTTTCCGGTGGACATATGCCGGAGCCGCTGTTTGAGAAAAGCGGAAAATGTCCGGGGCGCTTCGGTGTAGACGTGAGTCGCAGGATCGGGCTGAGTGACAGCCTGGCCCGGATGTGAGTGCTGGATACGGTGTAAGAGCAGGGTGTCGTCGCCTGAAAGGATACGGGCGCTTTCACCGTAACCGTCAAGCTCAAGGAATAGATCCCTCCTGAATCCAAGGTTACGGCCGCTGGCATGGGTCCCGTGGCCGAGAACAATGCTCCCCGCAGAAAGGGCCGCATTCCAGAGATACTCATGCCGAATAAAGGAATTAAGTATCCCGGGGCTTTCATAGTAAGGAGCAATTCCGGCGACTATTCCAACTCCCGGTTCAAATCTGCGCACCATACCGGAAATCCACCCTTCCGGTACAATGCAGTCGGCGTCTGTCTCAAGGATAATTTCACCCTGCGCATACTGTATTGCACTTGCCAGGGCGTTTTTTTTAGGAGAGATTTCTTCCGGTACATCGTCAATCCTGATAACCCGAAGCCTGGGCCAAATTCTGCCTGCCTCCGCGAGCAGCTCGGATGTACCGTCGTTGGAACGGTCATCCGCGACGATGACTTCATAATGCCCGGCATCATAATCCTGATGTTTCAGTGCTTTCAGGCAGGAAACAACGGCATCTTTCTCGTTATGAGCGGCAATGACCACACTTACTGAGCGGCATTCAGATGATTTTCCGCTCTGCACTTTCCTGAGAGCGATCATGATTACCCCCAGGAAAATCGCATAAACCAGGCCGCCGGCCACAGTAATTATGATCAAAGGATGCATATACTCGTTTTCCGTATAGTATACACGATGAGGCATATCCAGAAATTTGAGATTTTTTCCTGTTAAAATATGATGATCCGGCAAAAAGTAATTTTAACATTATTTTCTGGTGTTTTAAACCTCACCCCCTGTCCCCCTCTCCTAGTCAGGAGAGGGGGTAACTCGTTACGCGCCTTGTTCCTACCCTCTCCTATTTAGGAGAGGGTGGCCGAAGGCCGGGTGAGGTTTTCGTCAAATCAGAGAGCTTTTTAATACTTTTTGCCGGATCGTCAAATATGGATTATAATTCTCAGCAAACCTTGACATAAGGTATGAGATTGTATATTATATACAAAAAAGTTTCAAAGAATCCTTTAAAAGGGATTACTATGCAAAGGCAAGTCTGGCAAAAAATAAATTGGAAAATCAAGCATTAGTATGATAAAACCCCCGTTTACCGTTCTCATTTTGAAAAATTCTCATCATCCGATTACCATACGGGTAAGCGTCTTTTTTTTTCTTCTGATTTTCGTCATTCTACCCATCATGATCGCCCTTACCGGTTTCGGTATTTCGTTGGCATGGAAAGGGATTGTAGTTAAGTCCGCCATCTTTTCATCAGGGCATGCGCCATCACTTTCGCCTGACCAACTCGCCGTAAAACCGGTCACTGCCTCACCTGGAACACCGGTTAGTGCGAATACGCCGGATATTTCCGACCTGTTCGTATCCCGTCAGAAAAACGGCAGGATGGAGATCACCTTCTCTCTCATCAATATTCCCTCCCGTGAAAATACCTACATCTGGGCGGTGACCAATCCGGACGAAGTTTCGACGGGCGAGATGGCAATCGTTCCACGCAGCCCCATTTTCCGCGGATTCCCTGTTGATTATCGCAATGGGATTCTTTTCGACCGCAGTGTGGGAAAACAATGTAAAATCATCTTGTCCGATGAAATCACCGGCATCGTGGTTAAGAAGATACGAATCCTTGTGTATTCTATGGCAGGAAAGGCACTTGTGAATAAAGAGTTCACCATCAACCAGAATTAAAAAGGCTTGTGAATAATCCTGTTTAATTGTAAAACTGTTCACTTTAACGAAAAAGTACAAGATTTTTAAACCACGAACCACACGAAAGGCACAAAAAATGATTTTATCAAAAAGCAAATTTCGTGTTTTTCGTGATTTTCGTGGTTAAATGAACTGTATTGTGTTTAATTGATAGATGCCGAAACAAGTTCAAAACAGCTAAAAATATGGTTGTTTCAAATGGCGGCACGATTCATATTATATGTGGCGATTTCATAAAAATAACCGATGCCTTGGGTTCCATAGTTTTCAGGACTGATAAATGAACAGTTTAGTTGATTTTTTTAAAAAGAAAGTAAAACTCATACGTCTAGGCAGGCTTCCCATGCCCGAGGATTCTCCTCCGGTCGACATGACCAGAATCCTGCTGAATCCAAGAAACATACTGGTCATCCCCTATAACCGCATGGGAACAATCCTGCTCGCCACCCGTGTATTCAAAACCATCCGCGACCGTTTCCCCGCATCAAAAATTACCGCAGCGGTGCACAGCGCCTGGGGTGTTCTGATCCAGAATGACCCGACCATAAATGAAGTTGTCACGTTCGGAGATGAGATCGAAAACCCCCACTCCACCAAATTTCAGTCCGTCGGTGAATCTCTGGCTGGGCGCCAGTTCGATCTGGCGTTTTTTTTATCCTTTCAATTTGACCTGAACATGGCTTACCTGACCCGGCTTTCCAATGCCGCGCTCCGTGTGGCTTTCCGGAATGATAATGAATATTCATTTTTCAATGTGGAAATCGTTCCGGCTTCCGGAAACCGTTACGAGGTAGAGCGGTACCTGGAGATGTTCCACACACTGGGCATCACGGGCAGTTTCCGGGATTATACCATGACCGTCAGCCCGGAAATCCGCGAAAAAGTGCGTCTCCGGTACTTTCCCGGCGGACACGACCCGCTGAAAAATGTGATAATCGGATTCGATCTGACCAAGGAAACGGTCGGCGAACCCATCTCACGGAAAAATGCCGAAGCAGTGGTCAAAGTCCTCGTCAATGAACTTGATGCGACTGCAATCGTATTCTACGAACCGGGAAAACGCCATGTTGCATCGTCGCTCAAAGGGGTATTCGGCAAGAAGATCATGCTGATCGAAGACAGACCGGTATCCCTGGTCGCGGGTCTGCTCTCTTTATGCTCGTTCGTAGTTACCCACAACACCGATCTTTTCCAACTGGCGGTGGCGCTCAAGATTCCGGTTATGAGCATCCTCACCAAAAAGGAAATGGTGCAGTGGTCACCCGGTGAAAACGAGCATATTATCCACATCGAACACTCCGCCCTCGCCTGGCCTTCCTCCGCCATAATCTCCCAGACCGGTAAAAAACTTCTGAAGCAGAAAAAGCAAGAAAAGATTATCTGAACCACTGATGCGCGTGATGTGAATGATTGCCCTGATTAGATGCCGAAACAAGTTCGGCATGACACGTGTCATCCTGAACTCGTTTCAGGATCTAAATGCTCAAAACATGTGCAATTATTTATGTCGCCATGTATAAATCACACAAATCACCGGTTCAGACAATCTTTTCATTTTTCATCCCTCAAACCACTGTTTCAAATTCTGGATGAGCATCGGCAGGCTGTCCGCCCGCATGGTTCTTCCCGGCAGCGAGCGTTTGAATGTGGCGCCATAGCGCGTGGTTGTAACCCGGTTATCAAGGATGATCACCGCGCCCTTGTCATTACGGCGGCGGATGAGCCTTCCCGCTCCCTGACGGAGCTTGATGGCCGCTTCCGGGACGGAAAACTCGATGAACGGATTCTTTCCCGCTTTCTCGATCTCCTCCATCTGCGCCTGCACGATGGGTTCGGTTGGCACCGCAAATGGCAGGCGCACCATCACCACAATCTCTAGCGATTCTCCCGGCACATCCACTCCCTCCCAGAATGAATCGGTTCCGAAGAGCACCGAATGTACATCGTCCTGAAACCTTCGCAGGATATGGCTGCGGGAGCCTTCCACTCCCTGGGCGAGAAGGGTAACCCCATACCGTGCGAACGGGTCATGAAGCTCGTTGAACGAACGCTGCAGGTGGCCGCGCGAAGTGAACAGAACGAGCATCCCCCTCCCTACCTCACGGGCGAGCTCCAGGAGTACCTCGTTCGTCCTCTCGATAAAGTCCTCCGCTTTGGGCGAAGGCAGAAAAGAGGGGATGACTACAGCGGCCTGACGGTCATAATCGAAGGGCGAAGGAGCGATGAATTCGGTTACCCGCTCACGCTGATCGAGATTGAGTCCGAGGCGGTCGCGAATGTAGGAAAAATCATTTGCCACCGCGAGGGTCGCCGAGGTCATGATCACCGTTTCCATGTGATCGTAGAGACCGGCGGCCAGCTTTTCGGCCACATCGAGCGGGGCGCTCTGGATTTTGAGGGAATAATAGGAGCCGTTTTCGCCGTATTCGAACCAGAAGACGTTTTTTCCGGAGGCCGCGCTCAAAAATTGGAGATCGTTTACCACCGCCTGAAGGTCCTCTTTGGTTTTTTCGAAGTCGATCAGGATATCCTCTTTCTGTTTGAGCCGGTTCGAAGATACTCCGGTGATGAAATTGAAAACCTGCTCGGCCGCTTCGATGAGTATGGTCAGCGCCCCGGCGAAATCCTCGACCGCATCGCTGTTCGATGTAAAAACAGGACTTTCAGGGTAATAACGGAGTTTTCCCTCGTGCATGCTTTCGTTCTGGCTTACGGCGGCAAGCACCGAAGCGGTCATGCGTTCGAAGAATTCCTGTGACCGTGACCGGGTAAGCTGCGCCGCCTCGATGGCAGCATCGATGAGAGGGATGTATGTTTCAAACTCAGGCCATCCCTTCACTATCTCACCTATCCATGAGGAGATGACCGCCAGGGCGCCGTGGCCTCTCCCCTCGCTCTTCGTGTGAAGACGGTTGAGAATCCGCCTGATGCGGTAATAGGTAAAAGACACCCCCAGGAACCTGATGGCCTGCTTTTCCAGATTATGAGCCTCATCGAACACAATCCGGC
This sequence comes from Candidatus Latescibacter sp., assembly GCA_030692375.1. Taxonomy (NCBI): domain Bacteria; kingdom Pseudomonadati; phylum Candidatus Latescibacterota; class Candidatus Latescibacteria (ex Chuvochina et al. 2023); order Candidatus Latescibacterales; family Candidatus Latescibacteraceae; genus Candidatus Latescibacter; species Candidatus Latescibacter sp. The sequence continues at coordinate 11,331 of JAUYCD010000035.1, forward strand.
TGTATCCGCCCAGAACTCCTCCGTCGGAAACCATGTCGGAGAAGACGAGCGAGTGATTGACGATGATGAGGTGCGCCCGCTGGGACGCTTTACGGATGCGGCTCACAAAGCACCGGTCGCGAAACTGGCATTGCGCCCCCAGGCAGAATGCGCTGTCGGAGTTGATGCGATCCAGAAGCCCGGTCTCATACAGCATCTGGATGAAACCGGTTTCTGAGATATCCCCGGTCACCGTGGTGTGAAGCCAGGCGGCGACAGGAAGCACCAGCGCCCGCTCCGCTTTTGTCAAATACTGCTCCGGCGTTTCCACCAGGCGCTTCCAGCGGTTCAGGCATATGTAATTCCCCCGTCCTTTCAGAATGACCGCCCGGAAGGGAAAATCGAGAATGGCGCCGAGGAGCGAAATGTCTTTATAAAAAAGCTGTTCCTGCAGGTTTTTGGTGTTTGTGGACACTACCACACGATCCCGGGCGGTTTCTGCAAAGAGGACAGCGGGCAGAAGATAGGCGATGGATTTCCCCGTTCCGGTTCCCGCTTCGGCGAGTATGATCTCGGAATCGTTGAACGCGCAGGTAATTTTCATTGCCATGTCAATCTGGCCGGTACGTTCTTCATAGGCGTCATATATCTGAGACATCCGGCCGCCTTTCCTCAGAAGGGAGGCCACATACTGCGGGTCAACCTTCGAGGATTCAGGTTCTTTAGCTGGTTCATCGCCGGAAAAATCACCATACATATTGTCAATTTTAGCGGCGACAGGCGGTGAAAGCTTCTTCAACTTCATCGGCGCTGTTTCATTCATCCGCTCCAGGAGATGCGCTTCAAAAACATCGCGGAGGCTGCTCCCGGTACGGCCGGCGATGGCGGTCATCTCGTTGAGCAGGCTGTCCGGAACCATGCGGAGCATTTCGGTGAGCTTGAGGAAAATCTGCGCGGTAACACGGGCGTCATCGAGGGCGCGATGACGGTTTTCGCATTCAAGCGAGAAAAACTCCATAAGGCTGTCCAGGCTGTATGAGGGAAGCATGGGGAGAAGAATGCGCGCAAGCTCGCAGGTATCCAACGAGGAACCGAAATTACCCATTCCGGCCGCGGAGCGGAGAAACGCCACATCAAATCCCACATTCTGACCCAGCACCCGGTAGCCGGAAACAAAATCGAGAAAGGAAGGGAGCACCTGATGGATGTCGCCGGCGTTGTGCAGATCTTTTTCGGCGATCCCGGTCAGCCGTGTGATATGGCCGGGCACCGGCTTTTCGGGTTTGACCAGCTCCGAATATTCGGCGGTGATCACCCCCTTGTCCACTTTCACCGCGCCGATTTCGATGATCTCGTGAAGATCGGCTTTGAGTCCGGTGGTTTCAATATCCACCGAAACGAATGTATCGTATCTGAGCATGATTCTTTGGCTTTATTCAGGGTTTCTGTTTCTCTCAAAGATTGTCTGAACCACTGATTTATGTGATGCATATGATAAAAGATGATAAAAAGAAGTCTGAAGCCTAAAATCTATACCTCACCCGGCCTTTGGCCACCCTCTTCTATTCAGGAGTGGGTAAAAACATGGCCCGCCGTGAGTTACCCCCTCTCCTGACTAGGAGAGGGGGATAGGGGGTGAGGTTTAAAAAGCTGAGTAGAAAATAATATTTCCTTTATTGCCGGATCTTCATCCTTCATCCTTTTCCCTGCGCAGGTTCATGACCCGGTCCAATTCTTTCACCGCCATGTCAGGCGTTATTGCTTCCATGCACTTCCTGGTTTTCAGGCGGCATGGAGTCTGCCCGTGCACACTGCACGGGCTGCACGGAATCCCTGAATGGAGAACAGCCCCGTACGGGTATCCCGGTACAAATCCCAGGTCCGGGTGTGTGGGGCCGAATAGTGCGGTAAAAGGAGTGTCGAGCGCTCCGGCAATGTGCATAGGCCCGCTGTCATTGGTCACCAGTCCGTCGAGACGGCTGATAATCCCAATTGTGAGAGACAGATCGCCGCCCGCCAGGGATGAAGCATTTCTCCGCATCATTTCCCTGATGTCGTCGATGTACCCCTGATCTGCATTATCGCCGATGAAAACCGGCGTGTCGCCGCGGACTAAGAGCTTATCCGCCAACTGCGACCAGGAGGCTTCCGGCCAGCGTTTCATCGGATGCCGCGAACCGGGCGCGAGACCGATCAGTTTTCCGCATTCGGATTTTCTGATTTTCGTAATAAGCTGCTGAGAAGCATCGAGTACATCTTCCCCCGGTTTCAAACGGGGGAGAACCCGTGTAGAGATTCCCAGGGGCCGAAGGATTTCCAGATAGCTTCCAAGCGCATCGAACTTTCTCCGGAAGCGGTTCCGTGACCAGATCATGAGCCGGCGGCTCAGAGAATGCTTTTGTACCGTAAGCTTGAGAGGAGCTTTCAAGAGGGAAGAAACAATCCTGCTCCTCAGGGAGCCGTGAAGATCGATAACTGCACTGAAATGGTTGCCGAGCATGCGTGCAATACGGAAGGGAGTCTCCCCGCCGTTGATACCAATCAGGTTATCAATCCGCCTGTCGCCTGCAAAAACAGGCGCATAGACCGCCCTGGTCAGCACAGTGAGCTGTGACCGGGGAAATTCGCGCCGGAGGGCTTCCACAACCGCTGTTGCCATCACAACATCCCCGAGCGAGCTGAACCGGATGACAAGGATATTCTCCATGCCTTCTCAATCATGCCTTTCCTGGATGCGGCCGATAACTTCCTCCCCTTTGCGGTAGGAGCCCAGCACCTTGAGAAAACTGGCAATTTCTTCCAGGTGGTTGATCGCCCGCTGGATAACTTCCTGACGTATATCGCCGTTAAAATCGAGATAGAACAGGTATTCCCAGGGAGTTCCCGGTATAGGCCGTGATTCGATCTTGTAAAGGTCGATGTCGCGGAGGGCAAAAACACTGAGGCTTTTGAACAGCGCTCCCGGTATGTTCTTTGTGCTGAAAACAATGGAAGTCTTGGAATTATCCGCCTCTTGTTCGAGAGACCGCGAGAGAATCAAAAAACGGGTGAAATTCTGGTGATTGGATTCGATTCCCGACTTCAGTATCTCCAGACCGTAATCGCGCGCCGCCTGTGCGCTGGCAATCGATACCTCGCATTTCGAGCCGGTTTCACGAATCCGGCGGGCTGACCCTGCTGTGTCATACACACTTATCAGTTCAACCCCTTCCAGTTGTGCGAGAAAATCCTTGCATTGGGAAAGCGCCTGGGGATGGGAATACACTCTCCTGATATCCTCCAGCTTCGTTCCCGCGTTGACCAGAAGGTTGTGCACAATACGGAGTTTGATCTCGCCGATAATGACCAGCTCATGTGCCAGGAGAAGGTCATAATTTTCGTGGATGCTTCCGGTGAGGGAATTCTCTATAGGTATGATTCCGTATTCCGTCTCGCCTTCGCTCACCGCATCGAAAACCTTGGAGAATGAAGGTTTGGGAATCACGGTTCCATTACCGTCGAAGTACTCGCAGGCCGCGACTTCGCTGTACGCTCCGAGCTCTCCCTGAAATGCCACACGTTTCGTGATCAGCATTTTTCCTCTTTTTTCTTTGCGGCCAGAGTGGTTATCATTTCAAGGACGCTGGGCACCAGGTCCAGAATGTGGTTGATTGCGGGCTCGCGGTTCTTTACCGGGAGAAGCTGCGCCTTCCCCTTTGACACCACAACAAAAGCGATGGGTTCGATGGAAACGCCAACTCCGGTTCCCATGCCCGATCCTTTCTGGCCGGATTCATTTACTCCCCCTCCGGCGCCAAATCCGAAACTGACCTTGGAAACGGGAATGATGACCGAATCCTCGCATTGTACAGGAGAACCGATAACAGTTTCCGCCCGAACCGTTTCCTTGATCTGCTCCATAATAACTTTCACTACTTCGGTAATATCCATAGTTATGCCTCCTGTGCATTGAGAGTTTGGCCGGCAACGGCAAATGCAGTCTCGGGATTTTTTCTGAAAAGCCGTATAAATTTTATAAGGTGCAGCCAGAAAAGGTAATTCCGAAAGGTCAGTTTAAGAGAGGCCTCACCGGCAAAAATCTTCCTGGAGAAATCCCATTCCGGCTGTATGGTGCACGATTTCGGCAATACGCTGTTTACTGCGAAGATGATGCCCACAATTTTGCCGGTCAGCGACGGGTCAGCGAAACCAAGTGAAAGACGCGCTCGGATGTAATCAATCCCGATCAGCTCCCGGACCGCGCGAAAAGCCATTGCGGCATATTTCTTGTATTTCCCCGCCTGACACCATTCTGCGAAACGCTCCGTAAAAGACCTGGCGGGAGGCTTGACTGCCTTTTCTTTTTTCATTTTCGCCTGTTTCTGTCTGGCTTTTGCCTTTCTTCTCTCACGGAGCCTTCCTGCAGCGGCAGTGATTTCCACCCCAGTCACCTGTTTCGGGCCAAGAAACAGAACAGCCCACAGGCGGCCATGATCGAACTTCATGCCTCCGCCCGCCAAACCGTTGAAAAGCATGACTCTTCCGGAAAGAACCGCTCTCGCATTGGAGCCTCCGGACGCCGAAAAAAAGAGCTTCATAGGAAGGAGAAGCGCCATGAAGATCACCGCGATCAGAACACACAGAACGATGAGGATATATGAAATCATAACGCACCGGGCTTTCTTTGACTCTTTATTTTTTGGAAATCCTGTACAAATCAGTTATTTTTACGAAATGAAACGGTTTCACCGTTCCCGTGAAGGGGCTAAGGAGAATTTCTTCTGTGAAGACATGCATTCTGTTTTTATTGGTAATATTCCCCGTAGTTGTTTTTGCCGAGACTCCCGTGGGGGCCGTCCGGACGGACTATGACATTCTTGAATCCTTCTATTCCGAATGTGTCCGCGCCATTATCACCTATCCCGTCGCCGAAAAAGGGAAACCGGTTAGAATTTCCTTTACGGAAGGGATCGTTCCGGAAAAAAAACTGCGCATTCTCACCGAAGCCATTCTTACCGCCCAGGGATTTTCCATCACCGAGGACGACAGTAAAGCGGAGTATCAGCTTTCTATTCTCATTCATGAAGCATGTATCACTCTTCAGATAAAAAACCGCGAATTCATACGGGATGTTTCACTGCGAATGTATGCCAAATGCCTCGATTCGTCCGGTGTTGTTCTCTATGCCGATGAATTCGGGAAAAGCGGCTCCGATACGCTTGCAGAGTCCTCGCTTCATGCCGCCGATACAGGAAGCCGTTTTTCGAACGGCACCAGAAGAACGATTCTCGGAGAAAAGCCGGGGAAATTGAAGATTCTCTCCTTCCTTTCCATGGCCGCCGCACTGGCATATTTCGGATTAAAACAGTGATGATTAGGCAAAAAGTGTTACAAAGTCTTCAGTTCTGTCGAAACCTCACCCGGCTTTCAGCCACCCTCTCCTAATTAGGAGAGGGTAAAGACATGGCCCTCGGTGAGTTACCCCCTCTCCTAATTAGGAGAGGGGGCTAGGGG
>JAUYCD010000036.1 GCA_030692375.1 Candidatus Latescibacter sp.
GCAATACAAGGCTTAATTGGTTTTTTTAAAAAAGTTACACCTTCACATTTTCATCTTTACCGCGAAAAGTCCCCCTTCGGGGGATTTAGGGGGCTGCACTCAAAAATTAATAATAAGTATTTGTTTAATAAATAGTTAGGAAAATATCATAGCAAGTTTGTGAATAATCCGTATTAAGTATTTCTTGAAAATAACACTCCGTTATTGCACATTTAGATCCTGAAACGAGTTCAGGATGACATATGTCATGCCGAACTTGTTTCGGCATCTATATATACGATCACGAACCTTATCTAAAGGCATACCCGGATATCTTTTTTAATGCCCTCCACCATTTACATAGATGATGATCAGGGCGGCGATGATGATAATGATAATAAAAATGCCGAAAAGAAGCCCCTGTGAAGAACGCGGTTCTTCAAGATCAAGACTCGATCTGGAGTATTTGTGAACCGTTTCTTTCCGGTCGCCTGCCGGCCGCTCAGGTTTGTCGTCGTCTATGAACGCTACTTTCAAAGGAGGCAGAGGCGCAGGAGATTCGACAGGTACGTTTACCGCTGTTTCAGGTTCATTGACGGTTTCAGGAGCTGTTTCGGTCCGGGGTATCTGTTTCTCTTCTGAAGGGATTGTTTTTTTGAGCGGCTTTTTTTCGGATAAATTCTTTTTTTCCGGGACAGATAATTCCTGTTTGGCTTCAGGCGCCGTTGGCATGATTTCCGGTTTTTTTCTCTCTATTCGAATCTCTTCCCGTATACTTGATGCCTTGTTTTCATAGCGGGCGATCACCCGATCAGGGTCGATGCCGGCTGCCTCTGCATATTCGCGGAGAAAAGCCCGGAGAAATGGCTCCGGCGCTATGGTAAAATCTCCTTCCTCCAGTTTTTCAAGGAGCGCCGGCCTTATCTTGGTAACCGCATAAATATCTTCGAGGCTGACTCCTTTCTCCAGCCTGAGCTCTTTCAGTTCCTCATGCAAGGGTTTCATGTATATGGCTCCCTGTGTTTCCAAAAAAACCGTATCTGCCCCCCGAAAAACGGTACAGCTCCTCCATGATTCTGGCCAGAGGCAATCCCATCACATTGAAATAACACCCCCGGATTGCTGGGATAATAACTGCGCCGTAACCCTGAATTCCGTACGCTCCCGCTTTATCAAGCGGTTCTCCGGTCGCTATATATTTCTCGATGAGGTTTCGGTTCATCCGGCGCATGGTAACCTCGGTAGTTTCGAATCCGGTCGAGAGAGCGCCATTCCCCGGATCGAAGAGAGCGAATCCGGTATACACCGTATGGGTGCGTCCCTGGAGAAGGTCAAGCATTTCCGCCGCCTCTTCTTCCGAATTCGGTTTCCCCAGGATAACATCGTCTATGACCACGATAGTATCCGAGCCTATCACTATTCCTTTTCCGACCTGTTTACCCACCTCGCGCGCTTTGAGCACCGCAAGCCGAACCACGTGCTCTGACGGTGTTTCGCCGGGAATGGCTGTCTCCTCCACGTGAGAGGTCACGCTGCGAAAGGGATGACCGAGCAGTTTCATCAGCTCACGGCGCCGTGGAGATTTCGAGGCGAGAATCAGTTCGTTCACACCATATCTCTCGTGTTAATGGAAATGGTAACCGGACCGTCATTGAGTATGTCGACCAGCATGTGCGCTCCGAACACACCCCCTTTCACTCCTATTCCGCTTTCGGAGAGAAGCCCCATGAACCGTTCATAGTAATCGTTCGCTTTATGGGGGGGCGCCGCCTCGCCGAAATAGGGACGCAGCCCCCTCCGTATATCGCCGAACAGAGTGAACTGGCTGACTACCATGATCTCCCCCCCGCAGTCGAGCACCGAACGGTTCATCTTGCCTTCTTCATCAGGGAAAATCCGGAGGCCGATACATTTCCGGGAGAGAATCTCAAGATCATGCTCCGTGTCGTCGCCGTGCACCCCCAGAAATATCAGAAGACCGCGGCCGATGGAAGAGACCTCCTGTGAATCAACCGCTACGCTGCATCTTCCTACTCTCTGGATCAATCCGATCATGTCAGGCCCAAACATGCAAAGGGCAGTCGTTCCATTTTTTGTATCAGACGAAAGACTGCCCTCATGCGAAATGAACATGTAAATTACACAGCGTCTTTGAGCTTCTTGCCCGGTTTGAATTTCGGAACAGTAGTAGCCGCGATACGAATGGGTTTACCTGTAGCTGGATTCCTCCCTTCACGGGCCGCACGTTTAGATACCGAGAATGTGCCAAAACCAACGAGACTGACCTTGTCACCTTTCGCGAGGGCGCCGGTGATGCTTTCGACAACCGATTCGAGAACCTTCCCCGCTTTTGCCTTTGGGACACCTGCATCCTGAGCTGCCTTTGCAACGAGCTCTTCTTTCGTCATTGTTTCACCTCCTTTCGAAAGAGTTTAAAAATCGTTTCATGGTTACGATAATGAGGGTACAGTGCTAAGTCAAGAAAAAAGTGAGGAATTTAGGCATTCCGGGGCATTTTTTTTAAAAAATCAATATCCGAGCTGCGAAGAGCCTCTCCTTTTTTCGACTTTTACATCCGGAAGGTCTTTTATATTCACTTTAAAATAGAATCCTTCCTGTATCCCGGAGGGCACCCAGGACAGGCTTGCTTCGAAACAGTGCAGATCACGGTTAATGAGCATCCGCTGCGTGATGATCTGCTTCGCTTCTAAATCATAGTAGAGGGAGTAGGAAACCGAAGTATTCTGGCTCGGAGAAAATGAAATATCCGGCTTTATATTATGGGTAATGTTGTATTTCTTTGGTCCGAAGGTGTTGCGGGTGACGCCGAAAAAATGGGAAAACCGCACATTGAACGGAACGAGGGCGGAGGATGTGATTCCGGATACTTTTTCTTCTTCGGGAACAACCTTCGCGATATCTATATCGTCCCTCCCGACATTGCTGTTTGCAGTCGGCCGTGATGATTGGCCGATAAAAAAGAGGTCCTGCTGGGTAATGCCAACATCCGTCGTTATGTTGAAATTGTTCAGGTTCGGGCTGAACAGGTGAAGGCGGTTGTCTTTGTGGTAAAAACCGTGGGATGAACTGAGCCGGGTGGCGACGAATCTGGCCGGCCGGAAATCCAGAGTGGTCTGAAGGGGAGAGAGTTTTTTGTTCGCTTCAAAGTCCATGGCGGTGGAAAAATTCAGGGTGAAAAGATCAAATTTGTTCTCCTTTTCACCTTTCACGGTTTTTACCTGGAAAATGTTGCGGAGATTCAAGTTAACGTTATTCACCAGGTCTTTCCGGGAGATGTTTCGATCGAAACGGAAAAACGCCCGCGGATCGCTCGAGAAATACTGGCGGTTCTTGCCAAGCGAATAGGAGATCGATGGGGATATGACATGCCTTAACCCTACCACATTTCCTATCTTCGGCTGAAACATGCCGTATACGGTGGTGCCCGCCGAAAGGCCAAGGGAAACATTATCCTTCCGCTGATAGCTTCTCGAAGTGGAATCGCTGTCGGTGGCGGTGAAATTTTCATGTACATTCAGCGAGGGCTCGGTCACCAGCCACCCAAAGAATTTGTTGGAGCTGGAAAGACTTGTGGACATTCCCATAGTGCGGTTAAAGGTAGAGAGCGAGGAACCGGTTTGACTGGAACCGAATGTCCCTTGAGATTTGGCTGTGTTGAGGGTATTCTGGAAATCCGCATCGAACGAATAGTATATGGAATTATACCATTTCTTTTCTTCCGGTTCCTGCTTTACCGCTTTTTTCTCATATTTACGCTGTTGATACTCTTTTTTCTCGGTTCCGAATAGAAGCGCACGAGGTTTACGGAATCGGAGGCTGGGAAGTACGGCGGTGGTATTCTTGGTGTCCAGGTTCATTTCGTGGCTGAAATTTGAAGTCAGGCTGTTGCCGCTCTCCTGCCAGCGCTTGGAGACGGAAAGAGAGGAGCGTATATCACGGTTGAGGCGATCGTAGATATTATACGAGTTGAGTTGGGAATAATTGCTGCTCTGGAAATTGGCGTCCCCGACGATCTGCAGGGTGGGGGAAATCTCCTGGGAGTGGGATGCCCGAAATATCCACTGACGTGTGCCGAGCCGTGACTGGTTCTCAAAGGATCCGAACACCGAGCCGCTCATCGCATAGCGGGAATTGTAGTTTACCCAGTTCTTCAAAAGCCAGCCGTTCGTTTCACGGACCACGGCGCTAGCCTGGTAATCCCAGTAATCCGATGGGACGAAATAGTATCCTATGTTGGAGAGATACCTTCCATTCTGCCGTGAGGAGCCGTATCGAGGGGTTAAAAATCCGGACTGCCTTCCCTTTGAGATGGGAAAGACATAGAACGGGAACCAAAATACCGGGATATTCCTGATATAGGCGGTGACAGGCTTGATGATCAGCTTGTCGTTCACAATGAACTTCATCTTCCGGCCGGCGAAGTAATAGTGGGGATCTTCCTTCAAATCGCAGGTAGTATATGTACCGTCGGATACATACAAAGTATCGCTGGAAACACGCTTAATACGGTCGAAAGTCATAAATCCTTTGTCGTATTTCGTTTTTCCCTCCACAACGAGCCCCTGCTCGGATTTCAGGTTGAATTCGACCTTGCGGCCTTTCAGTTCCTCGCCGCCCGTGTCGACGAACACGGGGGTTTCCACCAGCGCCCCGGTTGAATCCTTTTTTCCCTCTGCACTCACATACTGGTAATTCTGATAATACGTGATGTTGTTGCTCTTGAGAGTCCGCCCGAAATATTTCACTATGGCGTTATTATTCAGAAACGCCCTTTTTTTATCATACAGGTAATCGATTGTTTTTGCGCGGTACTCAAGCGAATCGGTAATAGCAAAACCCGGAAACTGTAGCGGTTTGGGTGGCGCATTCTGGGAAAAAACGGTACAGGGAAAGAGTAAAGGGAGCAGAAATGGGGCGATACGATGGCAGCTCATTACTATCCTATAGTATTTACAATAACGGTGCGGGTGCGGGGACCGTCAAATTCGCATACATACACACACTGCCATATCCCTAAAGCAAGCCGGCCTTCCTTTACCGGAATGGTGACCGATGAACCCATCAGAGAAGCCTTGACATGCGCGGCCGCATTTCCCTCTCCGTGACGGTAACTGTTCTTCCACGGCACAATCCGGTTAAGGGCATCGATAATGTCCGCCCGCACATCGGGATCAGCGTTCTCGTTTATAGTGATTCCGGCGGTGGTATGAGGAATAAATACCTGGCATATCCCTGTTTTGATTCCGGAAGAAAAGAGTACCTTTCGTACCTGCTCGGTCACATCCACCATCTCGGAGCGCAGCCTGGTATTTATTTTGAAATCCTGCACCATCAACTGTTCCTATAACTATTGGGGCTTGGAAGAATCTGTACTTTCAGGTAGTTCCTGTATGGCATTCAGTTTCTTCCTGGCTTTATCTACAAACAGGGAATCGGCGTCGCCGGAGAGAATCTTCGAAAAGACATTTGCTGCGGATTTCCGGTCGCCTTTTTTCATGGCGATATCGCCGATTTTCATGAGAGCATCGTTCCGCTGCTCGGAGGTGTTGCCGGTCGATTCATAGATATTCCAGTAGAGCTGGAGGGCGCGGTCGCTGTCCAGCTCTTCATATACTCCGGCCAGAAAGAACAGTATGTCCGTTTTCTTTTTTCCCTGGGCAAACCGTAAACCCTCCCTGGCATCCCGGGCGGCTTCGCTCTGCCTTCCCATGAGGTAATTCACATGGGCAAGGGAAATATAGACATCGGCCTTGTAAGGAGTTTTCGGATAGTCCTCGAGTATCTTTTCATAAACTTTCGAAGCATCCCACCAGCGGTTTATTTCACGGTAATTTCTGGCCATTCCCATAAGGGATCTGACAGTAAGGTCCGAAGAAATCCCGATGGCGGCCGCACTGTCATACCAGGCGACGGCCTCATCTGGTTCCAGCCATTCCTCATGAAGCATCGCCAGTTTGAAGAACGCGGCCTGCGCCCGGGCCGAATGCATTTTCCGGTGCGCAGTTTCCCTGAGAAATTCCTTGGCCGCATCCTTCCGGTCGGTCGAAACGTAGGTATCCGCCTGGTAAAAAACTGCCGAATCGGTGTAATCGGGACGAAGCCGGCCGTTGATGATGCTTTGGTATTTCTCAATCGCCTTTTCCGGGTTGTCGGAGAGACGGTAATACCAGGCCAATTCCAGGAGAAGCTTCGGCGAGAGACGGTTCGAGGGGTATTTGTTTACGAAATTTTCAGCAAATTCCGTTTCGGAAGAGTAATCCCCTTTTTTGTAGGCGATCCGTTCGAGGTAGAGAAGCGCATCGTCATAGTAGGCATCGGATTTGCGTGAATTGGCCAGGTAATTCAGGAAAGCGTTTTCCGCCTCGCTGTATTTTCCGGTTTCAAAAAGATTTTTCCCCAGCCGGTAAAACGTCTCCATGAATCTGGGATATGATGGATAATTGAGAGTGAGTTTTTTTAAAACACCTGCTGCAAGATCCGCACGGCCTGTCCGATCATAGCTCAATCCGAGGTAGTAGAGAGCCTCATCGATGCTGCCCCCTTTGGGATTATCAGCCAGGTATTTTTCAAAACGGTCGATGGCGCTGGTAACCAGATTCAGTTTATAGAGACAGATACCCTCTTTCAGCACAGCTTCAGGCGCCACATAGGAATTCTGATAGCTCTTGGATATCTCACTGAAAAAGTTGCAGGCTTTGAGCGATTCTCCTTTTGAGAGAAGCGCCTGTCCCAGCATGAAGAGCATGTCCGGCACCAGAGGTGATTTAGGATAGGCTTTCACGAAGTCCTGAGAAACCGCAATGGCCCCGTTCACATTACCGGCCTCCATGAGGAGTTGGGTATAGGCATAGCGTACCTTATCGGCAAAGGGCGCCAGCGGGGTGACATCGCTCGCTTTTTCCAGATACTGCATTTTCTCTTCCCGCCTGCCAAGCTGGCCAACCGCCAGCGCCAGAAAGTAGAACGCCCGGACCTGTTCATTCCTGTTTTTGATGCCGTCGACTATATCATAGAGAAGAACGGCGGCGCTGTCAGGCTTTCCGGTCTGAAGGAAAATGGCGGCAATGTCGATTTTTTCGGTCAGATCGTATGCGCTCGCCGGGCCGGAAAAGATAATGAGCAAAGCGGAAATTGCCGAAATTGTATGAAAGCGGTTTATCATTATGCGAATCACCAGATGAAGGAGCAACTGCGAAAAAAAGCCGCTAAAAATGATAGTGTTTCCGAATTCGTTTACAACTATATATAGTATAACATTTTTTTTTAAAAAAAGTTACAGGTTTTTGTACAAATTTCAACGGTATCTGAATAAAAAAGTTGCGCATGTTTTGAGTGTTTAGAACCGGCAACGGTTTTATCGTTCCCGCGAAGCGGCAACGAGTTCAGGATGACACGTGTCATGCCGAACTTGTTTCGGCATCTAAATAAGAAAAAACATTTTTCATTTCTCCCCTGTTCGTGTATATATTCCCCCTTGAATAAATAAACCGGCCCAGGGGGAGAGATAGTGTCCGCTCCGGAAAAGATTTTCGAACTGGTCGAACGTTTCGACCTCCATAAAGAAACCTATCTGTCCGGGAACTACAAGGAAGCCCAGCTTCGGAAGGAGTTCATCGACCCCTTTTTCAAAGAGCTGGGCTGGGACATGGACAACGAGCGCGGGTACGCCGAAGCATACAAGGATGTGATCCATGAGGATTCCATCAAGATCGGCAACAATCCCGAAGCTCCCGATTACTGCTTCCGTATCGGCGGGACGCGCAAGTTCTTCCTGGAAGCCAAAAAACCCTCCACCGACATCGTTCGCGACATCCATCCGGCTTACCAACTGCGCCGCTATGCCTGGTCTTCCAAACTCCCCTTGAGCATCCTGACCAATTTCGAGGAATTCGCCGTCTATGACTGCCGTATAAAGCCCGCAAGTTCAGATAACGCTAAAATAGCGCGAATAGAATACATAAAATATGATCTGTATCACGAAAAATGGAATAAAATTGCCTCAATCTTCTCCCGCGAAGCGGTTCTCAAAGGTTCTTTTGATAAATATGCCGAGACATCACGGGGCAAAAAGGGGACATCGGAGGTGGATGTCGCCTTCCTGAAGGAGATCGAGTCCTGGCGGGATGTGCTCGCCCGCACCATCGCGCTCCGCAATCCCGCGCTCTCCCGCCGCGACCTGAATTTCTGCGTCCAGCGCACA
>JAUYCD010000037.1 GCA_030692375.1 Candidatus Latescibacter sp.
AAACGTACATAAGTATTATCTCAACTTATTTTCAAACAAATACTTAAGCATATTTATAAGGCAGCCCCCTATATCCCCCGGAGGGGGACTTAACATGGTAAAGATAATAACATGTAAGTTCAACATATTTGTAAAAAAAAAACTGTTACACTTTGTCTTTCGGTTTTTTTAAGTCCCCTTTTGGGGGATTTAGGGGGCTGTAGTATTGACTCTTGCAGAAAGAAAATCCTTTTTTATGAATAATCCGGGTTAAAGAGAAGATACTAAAATTAAGCTCGTTTAATATTTTAGAGGAGTCTGGGTTGTATCAAGGGTGGATGAGTGCATTTGCTGTATTGAGCGAATCTGTTCACTCGACTTTGCCTGACTTGCAAAAAGAGTTTTTGAGATTGGATGATTCAAAACTGGTGATTCATATTGGTCCGAAGGATAAAGATGTGGATATTTTATTGATTACTGCCATAACTGCAATATTGACTGCTATAGATAAAATTAATGACTTATTTGTTTTTGGCATCGAAAAAACGATTGAAAATTATGGAGAAAAACTTAGCGTTATAAATAAACAGTTTACAGAGGAGAAGTTTGAAAATCCACCTCAACCCACATAGATATTAATTTACAATGCAACACTGGTAGTTTATTGAATATTGTTATACAAAATAAATTGTTTTAATGCAACTTGAGGGAATTTTAATATGAAACAATTCGAGCGTATAACCATCAATCCCGATGTGTGCACCGGAAAACCGTGCATACGTGGACTACGTTTCCCGGTTTCACGGCTGCTTGGTCTTCTTGCTTCCAGCGAAACGATTGAGACAATTCTCAGAGACTATCCGTATCTTGAAAAAGGTGACATTGAGGAAGCGTTACAGTATGCAGCCTGGCTTGCAGAAGAAGAAACCGTGGAAGTGTCGAAATGAAGCGGTGGAAGGATGCCTTTCATGTCTGAAATAAGCCGATTTTTTGGCATCGTGATATCTATGTATTACCGGGAACATTTTCCTCCACATTTTCATGCCCGATATGGTGAATATAAAGCTGGTATAAAAATTGATGATTTTACGGTTTTTGAAGGAAACCTGCCGCCAAGAGCTCTTGGAATGATTATTGAATGGGCTGCTCAGCATAAAGATGAACTTGCATCCAATTGGAGCTCTGTGCAAGACAAAAAACCGCTCCTTCAAATCGAACCTCTCAAATAAGGAGGTCATATGTTTCACGATGCGACGAATGTAAAATACCTTGGAAATTACCACTTGGAAGTTGAATTCGATACCGGAGAGAAAGGAATTGTTGACCTCAGCGACTTATCTAAAGAGGGAGGAGTATTCAGCCGTTTTTCCGATATCGAGTATTTCAAGCAGGTATATATCAATAAAGAACTAGGCGTACTTACCTGGCCGGGTGATATTGATTTAGCCCCGGAAACCATCTACAGCATGGCCACCGGAAAACCGCTTCCGGAATGGATGGAAGTGGAAGATGAGTGAAGGAATGCTTGTATCATTTTCAGTAAACGGTATCACACATACCGCAATTGTTCATGAAGCCGAAGAAGGGGGATACTGGGCGGAAGTACCATCCATTCCGGGGTGCGCTACTCAGGGAGACACTCTCGATGAATTGCTCCATAATTTGCATGAGGCAGTGGAAGGTTGTTTATTAGCTGAAATTGCCCCGAATACAATTTAAAACTATAAAATTCTTGTTTTAGAGAAGTAACTGGGTTTTCCCCTCTATTGCGCGGGGTCCCCGGCTTTTGCTCGCAAAAGTTGGGGTGCACAAAGAGAGGGAATTATGGGGTGAGTTATCTTCATGATCGCAAAACGCATCATCCCCTGCATGGATGTGGACAAGGGCCGGGTGGTCAAAGGCGTCAACTATGTGAACCTGCGCGACGCCGGAGATCCGGTGGAGCAGGCGCGGTTCTATGACGCCGAGATGGCCGACGAGCTGGTGTTCCTCGATATCACCGCATCTTCGGATGCCCGGAGCATTGTCCTCGACATGGTGCGCCGCACCGCGGAGGAGGTGTTCATCCCTTTCACCGTGGGGGGTGGAATCCGCACGCTGGAAGATATCCGCGAGATACTGAAAGCAGGCGCGGACAAGGTGTCCATCAACACTGCGGCGGTGCTCACACCCGACATCATCAACCAGGGCGCCGAGCGGTTCGGAAACCAGTGCATTGTGGTTGCAATCGATCCAAAACGGTCGAAAACCATCCCTGTGGGCGAACACGGTTATTTCGAGGTGCATATCCACGGCGGCAGGACAGCGACCGGCATCGATGCTGTGGAATTCGCCCGTGAGGTGGAACAGCGCGGCGCGGGGGAAATCATGCTCACCAGCATGGACCGTGACGGCACCCGTGACGGCTATGACATCGAGCTTTTAAAAGCGGTCACCGGCGCGGTGAACATACCGGTCATTGCGTCCGGCGGAGTCGGTACATTGGAACACATATACGAGGCATTGACCTCCGGAGGTGCAAGCGCGGCTCTGGCCGCCTCGATCTTTCACTACCGCGAGTACTCGATTCGGCAGACGAAGGAGTATCTCGCGGCTCGCGGCATCACAGTCAGGCTGTAAGGCCCGGCCATCAAGTGAAAGAGAGCTTAAATTTTACATGACGGCAGATTTTATTGTGCGTGTTAATGTATTAATACCGATGCCCTGCTTTATACTTTACAAAAGCAGAGAACCCTTTCGGCATGGTGTGGAATGTTTAGATCCTGAAACGAGTTCAGGATGACGCGTGTCATGCCGAACTTGTTTCGGCATCTATTCGCTCTTGTAAGCGCATTAAATCGTCATCATGTATACAACTTGTATCTCAACTAGCGGAGTATACTATCATGATAATCGTTATGAAGACAGGCGCGCCAAAGGAACATGTCGACCATGTCATAGACCTCATTCGTGAACTCGGATATACCCCTCACCCCATTTACGGCGAGCAGAAAACCGTCATCGGCGCCATCGGAGACGAGCGCGGAAAATTCCGCCTGGAATCCTTGTCCAGTATGCCGGGAGTCGAATCGGTCATGCCGATTCTCAGTCCCTATAAGCTGGTGGGAAGGGAGCTGAAAAAAGAAACCACGATCATACCCATCGACGGGCACACGGTCGGCGGTGAGGAGTTCATGCTCATCGCCGGGCCATGCTCGGTTGAAAGCCGCGACCAGATACTATCTGTGGCGAAAGCGGTGAAAAAAACAGGCGCCCAGTATCTTCGGGGCGGCGCATTCAAACCGAGAACTTCCCCCTATTCTTTCCAGGGATTGGAAGAGGATGGGCTCAAGCTGCTCAAGGAGGCTTCCAAGGCCACCGGCCTTAAAATCGTCACCGAGGTAATAACCCCTACCGATGTGCTTCTGGTCAACAAATACGCCGATGTGCTCCAGGTCGGGGCGCGGAACATGACTAATTATGCCCTGCTCAAAGACCTGGGAAAGATTGAGAAGCCGGTCATGCTCAAGCGGGGGATGTCCGCCACAATCCAGGATCTTTTGATGTCCGCCGAGTACATCGCGAGCGAGGGAAACCAGAACATCATCCTCTGCGAGCGGGGAATCCGTACATTCGAGACGGCAACGCGGAACACTCTTGATCTTTCGGCGGTGCCCCTCCTGAGGGAAAAATCCAATCTGCCCATCATAGTCGACCCATCGCACGGCACCGGCATCCGCAGTCTGGTCGGTCCGATGTCGAAGGCGGCGGTAGCGAGCGGGGCGGACGGCATCATGGTCGAAGTGCACCCGGAACCGGAAAAAGCTTTCAGCGATGGCGCCCAGAGCCTTCTACCTGCGGAATTCGCCGCGCTGGTGAAAGAACTGTTGAAATATCTGAAACTGGAAGGGAAGAGACTCTGAACGGCTTGGATAGGAAAACATGCCTGGCCGGCGTCCGAAGAATTGTGATCAAGCTCGGCACCAGGATGATCACCAGCGGTCCCTATACGCTGGACACAGAGGCTCTGGCGCGGCTTGCGATGGATATCGCCGATCTGCACAGGCATAACTATGAGATAATCATCGTTACTTCGGCGGCAATCGCTGCGGGAATGGGCCGGATGGGTATACATCGCCGGCCCAGAGCCATACCCCAGCTCCAGGCCCTTGCTTCCATCGGCCAGAATCTGCTGCTTAACGCTTACGAAAAAGCCCTCGGGATGTTCGGACTCCCTATCGGGCAGGTGCTTCTGACCATCGATGACATCCACAACCGCAAGCGTTACACCAATCTCCGGAATGCTTTCAATGAACTGCTCCGCATGGGGGTAATCCCCATTGTCAACGAGAATGACGCGGTAGGCACCGAAGAGGTAAAAGTCGGAGATAACGACAACCTTTCATCGTATGTGGCAAGCCTGGTGAACGCCGACCTGCTCGTGCTGTTCACCGATGTGGACGGCCTTTATGACCGTGACCCGCGTGAGGGTGATGGTAACCTCATCTCTTTGGTGACCCGCATCACCCCTGAAATCGAGGCTCTCAGCGGAGGCGCTGGCGACCCCGCGGCGGTGGGCGGCATGAGGACGAAAATCGAGGCTGCGAACCGTGTGCTCAGCGCCGGGGGCATGATGATCATTGTAAACGGGAAAAAGGCGCGGCTGCAAGAAATTCTTCAGGGCGATGATATAGGTACTCTCTTCTGCCCGGAACGAAACGGTCTTGCCGCCCGCAGTCACTGGATCGCCATGTCTGCCAGGGTATGCGGAATTCTGAAGGTCGATGCCGGAGCGGCTCAAGCCATAGTGGAAAAGAACGCCAGCCTCCTGCCTAAAGGCATTACCGGCGTCGAGGGAAACTTCGTTATCGGAGATGTCGTGACGGTAGCAGACCCCGCCGGAGAAGAAATCGCCCGTGGTGTGACGCTCTATGATTCTTATGAAATCAGAAAGATCATGGGAAATCATTCTGAGGAGATCACAGCGATTCTCGGGTACAACAGGGGAACCACGGTGATTCACCGTAACGATATGGTGAACGCCCGCGTAAAAAAATAACTCACCCCCTAACCCCCTCTCTCGACAAGCGAAAGAGGGGGAAGAAAAACTGTCGCCCTCCGGATCTCGTCACCCCCTCTCCAACTTGGTTGGAGAGGGGGACGAGGGGTGAGGAAAAGATGAGCAAGACCATTGAAATGGCCCGCATTCTCCGGCAACGATCTACTTCCGCTGAAAATGCTTTCTGGGAAGCTGTGCGTGGGCGGCGGTTCAAAGTGCTCCGGTTCCAGCGTCAGCACCCCATTCGATTTGAGATGGATGGGCGTTGGCGGAGTTTCATCGCCGATTTTTTCTGTTTCGAACATCGGCTGGTGGTGGAAATCGACGGCGGGATTCATGAACAGCAGAAAGAATACGATGAACTGAGGACATATATTATCAATACATTGGGGTATCGGGTTAGCAGATTCACCAATGAGGATGTGGAAAGTAATCCGGAATTCGTACTTTCGGAACTGGGAAAGGCGCTCAATTTATAACTGCACTCACCCCCTAACCCCCTCTCTGGCAAGCCAAAGAGGGGGAAGAAAAACCGTCACACTCGATAACTCGTCACCCCCTCTCCAACGTGTTTGGAGAGGGGGACGGGGGGTGAGGAAGATTTCAGATGATACGGAGAAAGGATGCCGTAATGGATAACGTTTTCGATCATGTCATGGAAAAGGCCCGGAAGGCCAAAAACGCCGCCGGGAAAATGGCGGGGCTTTCCGGCGCCGTAAAAGACAGCGCCCTCCACGCCATGGCCGATTCCATCATGGACAACCGGGCGGCGATAAGCTCGGCAAATGCGAAGGATCTGGAGCTGTCCGACCATTATGGGCTTTCCAAGGCCGCAGTCGACAGGCTGACACTCACCGATTCCCGTATCGAGGCGATGGCCAAAGGCCTCCGTGAAGTGGCCTCCTTCCCCGATCCGGTGGGGATCGTCACCAACATGGTCCAGCGTTCCTCGGGAATACGGGTGGGGAAAATGACCGTGCCCATCGGCCTCATCGGTTTCATCTACGAATCACGGCCCAATGTGACGGTCGATGCCGCGGGTCTGGTGCTCAAATCCGGAAACGCAATTCTCCTCCGCGGGGGGAAGGAAGCGATCCATTCCAATATCGCTCTCGCTGCTCTTCTCAGTGAAGCCGCCGCCTCGAAAGGCATTCCTGAAGGCGCCATCTCCATCATCGAGATGACCGACCGCGAGGGGGTACGGCACATGGTAGAAGCGGCCGGGGTGGTCGATCTGGTCATCCCACGGGGAGGCAAAGGCCTGATCAAGACAGTTGTCGACCTGGCCAAAGTCCCTGTGATCAAGCATTACGAGGGCAACTGCCATGTTTTTGTCGACCTGACCGCGAACCTGGACGACGCCCTGAACATTATTGTAAATGCAAAGACCCAGCGTCCGGGGGTGTGCAACGCCGCTGAAAAGCTCCTGGTGCACAGCGGCATCGCCGGGGAATTCATCCCCCGCGCTGCGAAAGCGCTCACCGTACTTGGAGTGGAACTCCGCGGGTGCCCGCGCGCTCGTGCGCTCGTCCCCGAAATGAAAGAGGCTGTCGAGGACGACTGGTATACCGAATACCTCGATCTCATTCTCGGTGTCAAAGTGGTTGATTCTGTCGAGGAAGCTGTCACGCACATCAATACCTATTCCTCGAAACATACCGATGCCATCGTGACTTCAGATATTCTCTCTGCAGATTACTTCGTTATGAATGTGGATTCGTCTTCGGTTATGGTTAATGCCTCTACCCGTTTCTCCGACGGCGGCGAGTACGGCCTTGGCGCGGAGATAGGCATCTCGACCGACAAGCTCCATGCCCGCGGTCCGATGGGATTAGCCGAGCTGACTACCTACAAATGGGTGGTGTACGGGCAGGGATCGGTGAGGGAATAGTGATGAAATCTAAGGATGAAGGATGATGATGCGGCAAAAAAGGAAAAATTACATCCTACTCAACTCTGTAAACCTCACCCCCTATCCCCCTCTCCTAGTCAGGAGAGGGGGTAACTCACGGCGAGCCAAGTCTTTACCCTCTCCTGACTAGGAGAGGGTGGCCAAAGGCCGGGTGAGGTTTCGACAGAACTGAAGACTTTGTAACACTTTTTGACGGATCATCAAGAATGAAATC
>JAUYCD010000038.1 GCA_030692375.1 Candidatus Latescibacter sp.
CATCCCCCCTTTTTAAGGGGGGAAACATATTGGCAGGCAGTATCTTACCCCCTTAACAAGGGGGTCGCCGCTTTATGCGGCGGGGGGATTTTGTCTTTAGAGCATATAAATAGCATGGCATATTTGTCGCCAAAGAAAAAAAATGGGGGATGGCCAGTTTTATTAAACCTCTTGACAAGGATAAAATCTTACACTATATTATTTCTTACACCTGACGCCGCCGGAATTTTCCGGTACAGACGGTATCGCTTTCACGGAGCAGTGCAGACTATGCTGGTTACCAGAGTTCTTTCCCCCATCTCCACAGCCGATTGCCGCCAGCCGCTGTTCATGGCCAGGGTTCCCGCCGGGTTCCCCTCCCCTGCCGATGATTACCTGGAGGGAAATCTCGATATCAATACTTACCTTATCAAGCACCCCTCGGCCACCTTTTTTGTCCGGGCGGTCGGCGACTCTATGAAAGACACCGGCATTCACACCGGGGATATTCTCGTTGTGGACCGTTCTCTGGAGGCCGGGGACAACACCGTGGTGATCGCGGCGGTAAACGGCGAGCTGACGGTCAAACGCATTCGGAAAACCGACGGCGCCCTGTATCTCGTATCCGACAACATTGAGTTCGCACCCATCCCGATCCATGAAGACATGGATTTTGCGGTCTGGGGAGTGGTTACCAGCGTGATTCATGAATTCTGAAAATCAGGGATTGTCTGAACCGGTGATGCGCGTGATTATCATGATAAAAGATGATTGTTTTATCAGGTATTTATCAGGCTTCTATCATTCGAATCACTGGTTCAGACAGGTTTTAAAAGGCTGATTTGTTAATACTATGTACGCTCTTATCGACTGCAATAACTTCTATGTTTCCTGCGAGCGGATATTCAATCCGCGGCTTAAAGGAAAGCCTGTAGTGGTGCTTTCCAACAATGACGGCTGTGTGGTTGCCCGCTCGAACGAAGCCAAAGCCCTGGGAATACCGCCGGGGATAGCGGCATTCAAAATCCGCCACCTCATCGAGAGCGGGGAGGTGTATGCGTATTCCTCGAATTATTCGCTCTACGGCGACATTTCCCGGCGGGTCATGGAAACGATGGCGCAGTTCTCGCCGGAGATCGAGGTGTATTCCATCGACGAGGCATTTCTGAAACTGGCCGGTTTCGGGCATCTCGACCTGACCGAGTACGGCCGCACCATGCGCGCCACGGTAAAAAAATGGGTCGGCATGCCCATATCGATCGGGATCGGGGAAACCAAAACCATCGCCAAGATAGCGCAGCGCATCGCCAAGAAGTCGAAAAAAGCTGATGGCGTGCTGAATCTGGCCGGTTCGCCGCACCTGGAACACGCGCTCGCTCTGACCGGGGTGGAGGACGTCTGGGGTGTGGGGAGGAGCTACACCCGCTTTCTGAAGAAAAACGGGGTGGAGACCGCACTCGATCTCCGGAATGCGGAAACCGGCTGGGTGAAAAAGCATATGGGGATTGTGGGAGTGAGGATTGTCGAAGAGCTTCGCGGGATCCCCTGCCTCACTTTGGAGATGTGCCCGCCGCCCAAGAAAGGAATCACGGTGTCACGGTCTTTCGGGAAACTGGTGGATTCGCTCGGCGGCATGCAGGAGGCGGTAGCGGCCTACGCCGCCCGCGCCGGTGAAAAACTGCGCCGTGAGCGCCTAGCCGCCGGGGCGCTGATGATCTTCATCATGACCAACCGCTTCCGCGACGAGCCGCAGTACACGAACTCCACCGCGATGGAGCTGCCGGTTCCCACCGCCTGCACCCCGGAGCTTATCCAGTACGCCCTCATCTGCCTCGACCGCATATACCGTAAGGGATACCGGTTCTACAAGGCGGGGATCATCCTCGATGCCCTGGTTCCCTGGGGCCGGATTCAGACCGACCTTTTCGACGCCCGCAACCGTGACCTTGACAAGCGCCTCATGTTCGCACTCGATGAAGTGAACGCACGTCACGGCGCAGGCGCCCTCACCTTTGCGGTTACCGGGATTCAGCGGCCATGGAAAACCAAGTTCAACCGACGCTCGCCCCGCTACACGACACGGTGGGCGGAACTGGCGGAGGTGGTGGTAGGGTGAATTCGGCGCAGTAATTAACTGCAAAATAAAATGATTTTGAAAGCCGTAAAAAATTATCTAAATTATCGAAAGTGTAGCTCGTTTGCTTAATATTCTCATAGTGTATGGGGCGGCAAAACCAAAGAAAATCCAGAAGGAGCAATAACAGATATGAAACACAATGCGGCTGAAATCTACAAAGAGGCTCTTGAACTCCCTCAGGAAGCGCGAGCCGCCCTTATCGGTTCGCTGCTTGATAGTCTGAATGAAGAGATGGATGAAAACGCCGAGTCTCTTTGGGAAGCGGAGATCCTGAAGCGTATCAGGGAACTTGATAAAGGCACTGCGAAGACCATCCCCTGGTTCGAAGTTAAACATCATCTTATGGTTCGCTAATGTCTTCTCGAACTGTGGTTTTTCACTCGGAAGCGGTCGCAGAAGCCAAAGCGGCGGTGCAATGGTATCGTGAACGAAACATCACAATTGCCGATGCGTTTCTTTCCGAGATGGATTCCGCAGTGGAAAGAATATCCGAAACGCCGGAAAGATGGCCTCTATACGTTCACAGAACACGAAGATTTTTATTCCGGCGATTCCCCTTTTTTATCGTCTATCGAGAAAAGTCCGAGACTATCGAGGTCATCGCTGTCACCCATTTCAGGCGAAAGCCTGGTTACTGGAAAAACCGCTCGCAACCTGTTAGTTGAAACAGATATGTAATTTATTCGGGTAATTGAGGCTATACAATGTCCTTTCCCGTAAACAGCAAAGAAGAAATAGTGGCTCGTATTTTTTTTGGGGCGAGGTCCCAAATTTCAGAGTTCGGGGTGAAAAGCATCGGGCTACTTAGTGCACTAATATATATAATCTTAACATTTCAAACCATATCAGCCTCTGCACAGGGTTTAGAGAGCCAAAGGCATGATGTCAAGCAACTGGATAAAACAGAATATGTGCAAACTTATACAAATTTTACAGGGCTTGCAAAACCAGCACTTTCCCAGCAAGATTCATTGCATATATTCAACCCTTTTATACAACCAAATGACTCAACCTTAGTCGCTTATGGAAGCGGAGACGCAAATAAAGACAATAAAATAGACATAGAAGATTACAAGACAATACAGCTAATGCTCGGCAAAAAGACAACAGACCCACAATTAGAAGAACTAATGCAAAAGACAGGTCAAAATGTAGATTATACTACAAATGAAACTCCCCGCCGCAAGCAGCGGGGTATCTTGTTAGGTTTATTCTTTTCAAACGCCGCAAGCGGCGGGGAATTTAACCCATAGAGATTAAATCCCTGCTCGGAAGCAGAGAGTTTGACAGGGCAGATGGAGATGGAGATGGAGTAATAACACAGGCAGATGGAGATTTAGTTTTAAAATATATCAATAAAGAAATAGCATACCTCCCAGGTCATTGGAACAAGCTTCAAACAAAGCAGGAAAGAGAAGCATGGCTGGATAAATGCTTAAAGATAGATTGGACAAGCAAGGTTCTTTATAATTATCCTGATTGGATTTGCTATGATTTTACAAATCAATTAATTATAAATTTATCTGGTTTAAATTCAAATATTCCCAATATTACATTTCCTTCAAAATTTAACATAAAAGATATCGGTAGATTTAATCTTCCTATTTATGGAATATCAATTTTTAGTCCACCAAATTTTGGGCACTCTGTAAATGCAGTTTTAGTTGGCGATAATCCTTTAAAATAGGAAGATTTAAATCCTGTTGAACCACAAAATGATAGTAAACTAAATATTGGAGATTGGGATTTACCAAAAAATAGCGTAATAGCACTATATGCTTATTCTAGTTTTAATCAAAATGGAGGAATTGGAGCGATAATTACAAACTTCTCAATCGACTCAAACGGCAACTCCACTTTAACATACGCAAACCCAAATTTAGTTCTAATAAGACCCATAATTACTTCTGTTAAAGATGATAAAAACAGGCCAATTCCTTTTCCTAACCCAAGTCTAGCTCAAAACTACCCAAATCCATTTAATGGTTCAACAATAATAGAATATTCTATTCCAAAATCAGAAAAAGTTTTACTTGAGGTCTTTAATATGCAAGGACAAAAGTTAGAAAGCTTGGTAAATAATGAACTCCAAACAGCAGGACCACATAGAACTAGTTTTAAGTCAGGAAAATATGCTTCTGGATTGTATTTCTACAAGCTTCAGGCAGGTATGTATTCTGAGACAAAAAGAATCATAGTGATGAAATAGAAATGATCCCCTTGCCTTCGGCATCCTCACTTATAAGTATGGAAACGCGCTGGCAGGCAATGAGTTATCCCCTTCAATAAGGGGGTCGCCTTTTAGCGGCGGGGGGATCTTAATAAAAACATTTTTTCTTGACATTGCGTCTCGATTTATGTAAAATATGACCATCTCCGCTCCAGGCGGAGACACAATGCACTTAACAGGCGAGCGTGAGAGAGCCTCCGTCAAGGAGGCTTTCTCATTTTTACGCAAAATATACAAGATATAGTATTTTGTCAAAGATTTTATACATGCCATAGTATAATATTTTTTTACTCCCCCAAAGGTTTTCCAGTCTAATTCTTTGCGCTACCGTTCGTTTGGCTTCTGATGTTTTCGTGAAAATAATTCTTGACAAACCATTGTTAGCTTTATATTTTATGCATGTGGGTGAATTCCCGCATCAACCTGAAAAGAAAACTCCAGGAGCGGCAGCGAGTGCTAATGAAGAACGCCGTCTTGAGAAAGAACTCGAAGCCAAGAAAAGACGCGACCGTCTCCGGATTCGGAATATCGTAACTGAGGAGAAATGAATGGAATTAAAAGACAGACTTGCATACCAGATGAAAAGGCGCGAGATAGCTAATGCAGCAGAACTTTCGAGGCAAACCGGACTCACACAGGTGGCCATACGCAACTACCTGCGAGGGATCAAAGTACCCAATTCCCAAGCGCTGGTCAAACTCTCACGGGCGCTAACCACCACTACCGATTATCTTTTGACCGGAACTCCGAGCCGCCCCGATCGAATTCCTCTGCTTTCAAAAATCCCGGGAGGAAACCCCGTCGCCTGGTCTGATGGGGAATATCCTGCCGGGTTTGGCGAAGAATTCCTTGACCGCGGCGAGGTTACAGATCCCAATGCTTTTGCGCTCATCGTAGACGGCGACAGTATGAGTCCCCGGATAAATTCAGGAGATATCGTCATTATCTCGCCTAACACTCCAGTTATCAATCGCTCAATTGCTGCAGTGGCGATCAACCGTGAAGAAAGAACTCTGAAAACAGTAATTTTCCTGCCGAAAGGGAAAATTCTTCTGCAGCCGGAAAATGAAAAATATCCCCCGATAGTTCTTGAAGAAAAACAAATAACTTTCATAGGCCGGGTAATAGAACGCCGTCAGAAACTGTAAAAGAAACCATGCTATTTATACATATATAGACTCTATACCTCATTTAATATACAATAATTGATAGTTATCTCATCAAAATACATATAAAAAGTTCTTGACAAGGGTTAATACTAGAAATATACTATAGTTTCAAATGAATCAGGTCGTATAAACTATATTACAGGTATTCATTAAGAATATTTTACACTTTAAAATATACTATTTGTAACGAATTATCAAGTTTATAATCAAAACTCCTGCAATAATATAGGATGACTGAATTTATTTAAAAAGCGAAATCAAAAAAACGATAAAATAATAGCACGGTAAAATATAGAATGTTAAATTCTGACATGGTATAAAATGCTATAGCATATTATTATTTGTTG
This sequence comes from Candidatus Latescibacter sp., assembly GCA_030692375.1. Taxonomy (NCBI): domain Bacteria; kingdom Pseudomonadati; phylum Candidatus Latescibacterota; class Candidatus Latescibacteria (ex Chuvochina et al. 2023); order Candidatus Latescibacterales; family Candidatus Latescibacteraceae; genus Candidatus Latescibacter; species Candidatus Latescibacter sp. The sequence continues at coordinate 5,863 of JAUYCD010000038.1, forward strand.
ATATTTATACGTGTAATACATAATTGAGTATTTATACAATAACAATTATTACCAGGGTCTTAAACACAATACCAGAAATTATATTTATCATTCGATATTTTATAGAAAACCGGCACCGGCTTCTGCCGCGCTCCTGTGAGACTATATATGGCTGACAATTTCGATTCCAATGTGGCTCGCCGCAAACCCAATATAGCCGAGCGCACCCGTCCGATACATCCATGGGACATTTCTCCCGACTCATCCCAAAATCTGTCGAAAGACACTCATGCTCCATTTGTGCTATCAGAAGAAGCTTTGGGCCCTATCAACACTGAAGCCTCAATCAATACCGCTGTTCCTGATATATTACCGGAGTCTTCATTACCCGAAACTGTTCCAGTTAGTTCCGAGCCTATATATGCCCGTAAAAATGATCTTTCTGATGCAATTAACATACATTCCAATTTTTGCAAACTTGATAACGATGTAACAGATTATCTTTTTGCTAAACTCTCTCCATCAGCCCAATCAGTTTATTTACGCCTGTACCGTCAGTCTTTCGGCTGGAACCGTAACTGGGCGGCAGAGAGTCTCCCCAAACTGACAAAGTCATGCAATCTCTCCCTTCAGACAGTGAGGAAAGCCATACGGGAACTGGAGCAGCTGGGATGCATTCGGAAAGAATTCAGTGATTATCATAAGGCTACTGTATATCGTATATATTTGCCCTCCGAAATCGGAATGGGTAAATATGGAAAGCATAAAAATACCACAAAATATAATAGACGTCAAAATAATAACATACCAAATAATAATATTGTTGATTCGGATATGCTATATCGAGAAGCCAATGAAATAGATCTCAATAACAAACCTCCAGATGCCGTGCATTTCGACGCTTTCATTTACTCGCATTATTTCCCTGAAATTCATGTGGCAAACATTCTTGAAACCGGAGGCGCTCTTCCTCATAATGTTTCCCATTACATCAACGATACAAATCTTTCGCTGGCGGTTGAAACGATAGATGAATTCTATGAATCCATCGGATACAGCATCGTTTCGCGGTCTCAATACCGAAAATCGCTTCTCGATTACTTTGACCTTGTAAAATCCGGATTCACCCAGGATGACATTCGATATGCGGTAAGGTGGACCTTTAAAAATTCACGGTCCCGGCCGGATAGTTTTTCTCTGATAAAACATACCATGCATCTGGCCATGGATGATTACATAAAAGAACTGAATCCTGTTACAGATTCAACTTTTACAGCAGAAAAACAAGAAGCCGTGCGAAGAAATCTTCCGCGTAATAACCTTTCTGTATCAACATTCTCTGCCGAAGATATGCAGCTCTGGCAGAAAATTGCAGAAGATTTAAAAAACTCTCTCAACGAACAGTCTTTTATTGCCTTTATTCAGCCGCTTGTTCTTGTTGAAGCGCAGAGTGATAAAGTTGTATTAAAGGCTTTACCCGAATCTTCGACCTGGGTACAAGATCACTATCTGGATATTATCCGTCAGGCTTATCGTGAAAAAAGCGGAAGAGAAATCACGGTAACGATTATATAGGTTTACATAGGGGAAAGCCATGAAAGATGGTCGCTATACGATCGGTGAATTTGCCTCGCTTCTTGGTATATCAAAAGCGGTGATCTATAAATGGGAAAAGGAAGGCAAAATTAAGAAGGCACAACGAATCAAGCGTGGAAAAACCATGTACAGATTCTATTCCGCCGATGATATCCGCGAAATACGTTCGAAAATGAACCTTATTTCTCCCGCTCCCCGCAAGCGAAAACAATTATTTCTTAATTTTAAAGGAGGCACCGGGAAGAGTGTAATCAGCGCCAATTATGGTTATCGTCTTGGCCAGCATGGTTTTAAAGTGCTCATGGTTGATTTGGACCCCCAGGGACATCTAACCAAATGCCTGGGCTGCAATCCTGAATCCTTTTCTAAGACTCTTTATAATGTTATTGTAAATAAAAACCCTATTCAGAGTGTAATAACATCAACTGCCCTTTCCACCCTTGATTTGATACCGGCAAATCTCGGACTTTCACCAATTGAGCTTTCTCTTACCAACCTTCACGCTCGTGAATATAAACTTCGGAGGGCTCTTGCCGATATTGAGGATGCCTATGAAATTATCATTCTCGATGCTCCCCCGAATATCGGACTTTTGAATCTGAATGCAATTCTTTCAGTGGACGATCTTCTTATTCCTGTATTGGCTGATTTTCTCAGTTATGACGGCTTGAAAATTCTCTTTGAAACGTTGAGAGATATCGAAGATGATTTTGAATTCATACTTAAGAAGATCCATATTTTTCTCAATCGCTATAATGAAAGCATGAATATCTGCATTCGAAGCCGTGACGCTATCCGGAAAAATTATTCTGAATTTGTCTGCGAAACGGTTATCCGCCAGAACACCACGTTATCCGATGCAACAGCACTGGGAAAATCCATATTTGAATATGCTCCTACTTCACGAGCTGCTGTTGATATCAACCGTTTGGTAAATGAAGTATTTGAACTGCAATAATATTTATTAGAGTGTTATATTTTGATATGGTATTTATTACTATGGTTATTATTATTTTTGTATTATTTGTGTGTTATGTTTTGTTATTATTGATAATACTATGGTGTTATTTTGACTGGTTGTTTCTTTATCGTTATTTTGTTTCACTTACTTTTGTGTCTCCTAAGACGGTTTCATTGTCTGCTTTTACACTCATAAGCTTCTGTGAGGTCAGACCATGGCCGACAACTTTGATTCCAATGTGGCGCTTCGTAAACCGGATGTCTCCGAGCGTTTTCGTCCTGCTCACCCCTGGGATATTTCTCCGCATGCCTTCGAAACAGATTCTGAACCTGACCATGAACGTGCGACTCCCGAGCATCTCGTTTCAAGTAAAAACAATCTTTCCGATGTAATCGACATTCATTCCAATTTCTGCAAACTGGACAATGATGTTTCCGATTATCTCTTTGCAAAACTCTCTCCCTCCGCTCAGTCGGTATACCTTCGTCTGTACCGTCAATCATTCGGCTGGAACCGTAACTGGGCGGCAGAAAGCCTGCCAAAACTTACCCGGGCATGCAACCTTTCCCTGCAGACTGTGAGAAAAGCCATACTGGAATTAGAGCTTTTAGGCTGCATTTGCAGGGAATTCAGCGACTATCACAAGGCTACAGTTTATCGTGTTTATTTGCCCTCTGAAATAGGGATTGGCAAAAATTCTTCTGCAAAGAATACCATTGCTTTTATTGGGGGTCTATATTCTAACATTCTCCCAATGCAGGATCATTCCAGGTCTTCTCAAAAATTATTCGATAAGAATTTACAATTTCTAAATTCCAAACGTGAAGAAAATAAAGGGGGGAGGGATCGATTTTTAGAGGTCAACAGGATTGATTCTGGAGGTCAAAATTTTTCTATACAATCTCTATATTTTTCCGGCGCAAGCATTTATAACATCCTCGAATCCATGGAACCCTTTCCTAAAAACATATCTAAATATATGATAGATACACACCTTGCGCGCGCGGTATCCTCAATCGACGAATTTTATGATTCTATCGGATTTGGCGTAGTTTCCCGTGCTCTTTACCGCAAGTCTCTTCTTGACTATTTTGAGCTTCTTGATTCCGGTTTTTCTCATGATGATATACAGTATGCCGTGAGATGGACGTTTAAAAATTCACGGTCCCGACCGGAAAGCTTTTCTCTGGTTAAACATACCATGCACCTGGCTCTTGATGATCTAATCCGGGATTTGAAAAATGTTTCTGGAGAAAAGGAAATTGCTCGTATAAAAAAGGAAAAGGTTGATCATATCCTTGATCGTGAGAAACAAGCGCTTAAGAGTACCATCTCCTCTGAAGAGATGCAGGTATTTAAGAAGGTGCTTGCGGACTTGAAAGATACTATGAACATGTATTCCTATCAGGCGTTTATTGAACCTCTCCGCCTGATGCAGGTGGAAGGAGAACGCATTGTGATCTTTGCACCCCCGGATTCGGTATCCTGGGTGAAAGATCACTACAGTGACCGAATAAACGAAACCTACTCCAGACAAACGGGAAGAGATATTGTAGTGGAGATACACTAACTATAAGGGACAAATACAGATAGGACCGAAGGTAAAAAAAGACAGGAATAAAGGTGGGGGAAATGAAGGGGAGTTGGAGTCATCCCGGGGGAAAATTGCGGGAGCTTAGTTCAGGCAGATTATCCGAGAGCGAGCTGCTAGCCATACTTATCTCAACGGGGATAAAAGGCAAACCGGCTCTCAGGATTGCCGAGGAAGTGATTGCACTCTATGGCTCGCTGGAAGGATTGGCGGATAAACCTCTGGAAAAGCTTCTTGAGATAAAAGGGCTTTCTGATGTGAAGATAATCCGTATCGCGGCAGCATATGAGTTGGCAAAAAGGGTACACACACAACGGGATGGGCGTTAGAAAGTGAAAAAAGCTTCCAAATTAGCGGAAAAAGCTGTTCGTTTTGCCGATGGACGGGCAAGCATCTGGGAGCCTGAAATATCTGCATATCTTTCTGAGATAGAAAAGATGCAGAAAGAGCAGGCCCGTTCTCATCGTTTCACCGCCCTGGTGCAAAAGCTCCTGCATGTGGAGCCGGGTTTCATCGATTCCTGGTGCGCAGGCATAGAGAGTTCGGTAAAGGTGCGGGAGAAGGACCGCATCCTCCGGGGAGAGGTGGACAATCTTTTCGGCAATATAATTATTGAATTTGAACACGCTCTTCCCAAAAACCGGAGCGAGGCGGAGGAGCAGCTCAAACGGTATACCGCCATCCTGTGGTCGAAAGAGCCGCCGTCCAGGCGCACACCGTATCTCTGCATCGCCGCCGATGGCGTCAGATTCGTTGCCTACACGCCGTTGCCGGCAAATCCGGAAGCGCAGGGTATATCGCCGGATGATGTCACTCTGGTGGTATTGGAAGAATGCGACTGGAAGAAGCTGAATGCGGAGGAAATTTTTTACTGGCTGGACCGGTATTTCTTACGTAAAGAGATACTGCATCCAACCGGCGAATCAATAGTAAAAGATTTTGGACTGAAGAGCCACGCCTTCCAGGCCGCTTCCCATGACTTACTAAGCCTCTGGAATACGGTCAAATCCGAAAGCTCTTTTGGGGTGGTCTATGAAAGCTGGGGAAGCTATCTCCGCATCGTCTACGGCAGCGATATCGGAGAGGATGCTCTTTTTATACGTCATAC
>JAUYCD010000039.1 GCA_030692375.1 Candidatus Latescibacter sp.
GCAGTTTTCAAATGAATCGGCGCCGTCCAGATACGGAAACCACTCTTTGTACCCTACGGTATCCAGAGAAGGCAGGCCGCGAGCATATCCCCGGGCCAGAATCGCAGAAAGTTCATCGAGCAGCCCCGCTTTCACCATCCGATCCACCCGCTCGTTGATCCGCCGGTATAATACCGGGCGCCCAAGAGCTATCCCGACTGAAAAGTAATCATATTCTCCGCCGGTAATCTTCGCGTTTTTCCTTAGCTCCGAGTAAACCTGCCCGGTGGAATAAAAGATTTCCAGCGAACGCAGCACACGGAATGTATCATGCACGTGGAGCTCCGCCGCCCGCACGGGATCAACCTGCTCCAGTTTGTTGTACAGGGCATCCCCGCCATACTCAGCAAGCTCCCGTGCAAGCTCATTCCGAAGTTCCGCATCAACAGATATCCCTTCTGAAAGACCCTGCATGAACGCTTCGATGTAGAATCCGGTTCCTCCGGAGATGATCGGCAGCTTCCCGCGCTCCAGAATTCCGCTCACCGCTCCTGAAGCCCTCCGCACCCATTCTCCGGCGCTGAACGGTTCATCCGGCTCGATGATGCCGATAAGGTGATGAGGTATTCGCTCTCTTTCTTCCCGCGATGGCTTGGCGGTGCCTATATCCAGGTAACGGTATACCTTGCGTGAATCGGCGCTCACGATTTCGCCGTTGAAACGTTCCGCCGCGCGGAGGGCAAACTCCTTCTTTCCGGAGGCTGTCGGCCCGGCTATGATGAGCACTTTATGATTCATATCAATTTTTTTGCCTACATCTGTTTTATTATGTTTTATTTCCGCTTCCGAGTCAGAACATACAGCGGACTACCCTCTGGCTCCATGATAACATCGTATAGAAATACGGTATTGTATAGATATAGTTTATCATTTTTTCGTTCGTAAGCATAGAACTTTGCACCTTTTGTATCCTTTTCTGCGGGAATAGAAAAGTGATCGCAATGTGCGAGCACACAATCAAGGCCTATTTCGTAGATAAACGTTTTATTCGGCCACTTGGCTTCACTATCGTCTGTGAACAGGAACCTCCTCCCGGAGGTATCCGTGTATGTTCCCGCGAGGACGATCCTGTTCACAAATTTCTCCATCGAGGGACGAACCCGGATGAATCGGATCCGCTGCTCCTTACCTTTGTCGGTGAAAACCCAAGAGAGGTCATCGAAAGAACCGTCCGGGAAAACAATCCGGTCATCCATCGTTTCACGGCCGCTGACCTCTTCCTTGTTAAATATCAGAGAGTACGTGTCAGTTCCGGCGACTTTGAGGCTGTCAATTGTGTAAGGCAACCCTTCATGAAAATTGAAATCAATTATCCATTTGAATCCTTCATGGATTTTTGTGAATCTGATGGCCGTATAGTAAATTCCTTTCACTGACGCCCGTGGCGATAAGGTTTTCCTGAGAGAATCCACATACGTTTTATTGAGCCAGTCTCCGAGGAGATCGTTAATGGAGACTTTTGCCTCCTGCACCTCAGCAGCCCCAGCGAGAGTGAGAAGGATACAACCCGCCGATACACCATTCATGAGTCTGCTCATATTTCCTTCTTTTCTAAGGAACACATAACTATCGTTACACCATGCGCGCCTTACCGCCCGAACCTGCGGTCAAGTTCATCAAGGGTCAGTTTCACCACCGTGGGCCTGCCATGCGGGCAGACAAAGGGCGACCGTGCCGCGAACAGCCTGTCCACCAGGTACTGCATCTCTGCCTGATTGAGGGACTTTCCGGCCTTGATTGCGGAACGGCAGGCCACAGCGGCGGCGAACTTGTCCATGTAGCCGGAGGTGATTTTGCCGTGGATGCGCATTTCCTCGATGAACTCGGAAAAAATTCTCCCCTCGCCGAATTCGGTCATCCCGGAAGGTATGGCATCCACGATGACCGAGCGCTCGCCGAATTCACGGACTCCGAAACCGATCTGGTTCAGGAAGGGAATCATCTGCGCCAGGACATCGAAATCCGCGCCCGAGAAATCAAGGGTCAGCGGAAAGAGGAGCTGCTGTGCCGGGGCCTGCTTACCCTGGATGCGGTCGAGAGTTTCCTCGTAGAGGATGCGTTCGTGGGCGACGTGCTGATCGATGATGATCGCTCCCTCCTTGATTGTGGATACGATATAGCGGTCTTTCAACTGCCAAAAAGACGGCGCTTCATAGGACTGTACAGACTCCCGGAGACCCGGAGCGAAACTGTCTCTCTCCGGTTCCCGCACGGCGGCTGGAAATTCCATACCTGTCTGCCCGCCGCTGCTTTTCTCCGGGATACGGGGTATATCATCCTGCCAGTGGTCAGGCGGCGGATTGTACATGGTCACCGGGGTGACTTTCTGACGGTAATCGCTGAACGGCCATCGCGTCTCCGCAAGATCGGGTGCCGCCGCCATACTCTGGATCACCTCCGCCACAGCCTCCTTCAGCGCCTGAAGAAGGGGAAATTCACGGTGGATACGGACTTCACGCTTGGTGGGATGGACATTCACATCTACCCGCGCGGGATCGGTTTCAAAATAGAGCACAAAAGGCGGAAACATCCCCCTGGCTACGGTGGGGCCATACCCATCGATGAGCGCCTTCGAGATGCTCCGGGAGCGGATAGGCCGGCCGTTCATAACGATGTACTGATTGATGCCGGATGCGCGGGCCGATTCCGGTTTCCCGATGAAGCCGCTTATCTCCGTGCCTTCAGTACTCACCTTAAGCGGGACCATGAGGTCGGCAAGCGTCTCGCCGAAAATATAAGGCAGCATTTCTTCACGGCTGCTGCAGCCGCGATACGAGAAAACTTCCCTCCCATCGGAAATGAGGGTCAGGGAGAGACCGTGCGCCGCCACAGCATAATCGTAGAGGATAGCCCGCACATGCTTGAGCTCTGTGGCTTCTGCTCCAAGAAATTTCCGCCGCGCCGGGAGATTGTAAAACAGGTTCTTGACTTCCACATCCGTTCCGGTGTCACGGCCTATGTCGGAGACCTGCTTGAGGACTCCCCCGTCTATAACAAGCCGCGTCCCGAACGTATCCCCTTCTCTCCGGGTGTCGATAACCGCCCGCGAAACAGAAATAATGGAAGGGAGCGCCTCGCCCCGGAAACCGAGTGTGAGGATGTTCTCGATGTCCTCCACACTCTCGATTTTTGAGGTGGCGTGACGTTCGATGGCGAGAAGGGCGTCATCGCGGCCCATCCCCTCCCCGTCATCGGATACCCGGATCAGCCGTTTCCCGCCGTCCTCGATTTCAACGACAATGGTCGAGGCGCCGGCGTCCACCGCGTTCTCCACCAGCTCTTTTACCACCGAGGCCGGCCGCTCCACCACCTCTCCGGCGGCGATCTTGTTGGCCACTATATCGGGAAGAACTTTTACTTTTGCCACATAAACTCCTTATTTTTTCTGTACCTTCCGCTTCAACTGTTCCAGCATCAAAAGCGCCTTGATGGGGGTCAGGTTCTCGACATCGAGATCGCGAAGCTCCTCCACCACCGGGTGCTCCGGCAGCTCGAAAAGACTCAGTTGGTAAGCATCCTGACGGGTTTTTGACTCGGCGGCCAGCTTGGGCTTGTTGTTAACTGTGAACTCGTTTGCTTCCAGGGTAGTCAGAATCTCCTTCGCCCGCTCTATCACCTTGCGGGGAAGTCCGGCGAGCCGCGCCACCTGTATTCCGAGACTCTGATCCGAGCCTCCCTCGAGGATCTTGCGGAGAAAAACGATCTCATCGTTCCACTCTTTCACCGCCACATTATAGTTTTTCACACGGGGCAGCAGGGCTTCAAGCTCGGTCAGCTCGTGGAAATGGGTGGCAAAGAGCGTCCGCGCCGCCGCATTTCCGACCTGGTGCAGATATTCCACAATGGCCCAGGCGATGCTCAGGCCGTCGAATGTGGATGTTCCCCTCCCCACTTCGTCGAAAAGGATCAGGCTCCGCGGGGTGCAGTTATTCAGGATGTTGGCGGTCTCGTTCATCTCCACAAGGAATGTGGATTCCCCACCTGCGAGATTATCCGAAGCGCCGACACGGGTGAATATCCGGTCGATCACCCCGATACGGGCGGAGGATGCCGGCACGAAAGAACCCGCCTGCGCCATGATCACGATAAGGCCCACCTGACGGAGATAGGTGGATTTCCCCGCCATGTTTGGCCCGGTGATTATAAGAATCTGGTCGGTTTCGCTGTCCAGGAGCGTGTCGTTCGAGACGAATTTTCCCGCCGGAATGATGGTCTCCACAACGGGGTGACGGCCGTCGCGTATTTCGATAATCGTGCTCTCATCAATGACCGGGCGCGTATATTTCTTCTCACCTGCTGCAAGGGCGAACGAATGGAGTGCATCGATGATTGCCGCCGCCTGGGAAAACACCTGTATCTCTTTCACATGTGAAGCGGTCTCCTTCCGCAGATCCACGAACAGCCCGCGCTCCAATTCCGAGATACGCTCCCCGGCGCCGAGCACCTTGGCCTCGTATTCCTTGAGGGAGGGAGTGATGAAACGCTCGGCGTTCACCAGGGTCTGCTTGCGGTGGTAATCTTCCGGGACGCGGTCGAGATTCCCCTTGGAAACCTCGATGAAATACCCGAAAACGTTGTTGTAGCTGATTTTCAAATTGGCGATGCCGGTGCGGCGGCGTTCTTCTGCCTGATATTCGGCGATCCACTTGCGGCCTGAGCGGGAGATCTCACGGATTTCATCCAGCTCCGTGAGGTAGCCGTCGCGGAAGATTCCTCCCTCGGTTATCAATATCGGCGGATTTTCAACCAGGGCATCGGAGATGATGACCGCCATGTCCCGCAGGTCTCCGATGTCTGCGGTGCACTGCTTGAGAATCGGGGCGCGGCAGGTGGAGACAAGCTCCCTGAGGCTCCGGGAATGTTCCAGCGATTCGGCCAGGGAAAGCATGTCACGGGGATTGGCGCGCTCCAGGCAGACCCGGCCGATAAGCCGCTCCACATCATGGATTTTCGAAAGAATGCTTCCCAGTTCTTTGAGCAGGCCGGGGGTATCGCAGAGCTCCTGCACACCGTCCAGGCGTTCGTTTATTTTCGCCGGGTCCATCAGAGGATTGAGAATCCAGGATTTGAGGGTTCGCGCTCCCATGGGAGTGGCAGTCCGGTCGATCACCGCAAACAGCGAACCTTTCACCGAACCCTTATCGGACATGGAAGTGATCAGCTCCAGGTTCCGGCGGGTGCGGGCGTCAATGAACATGGTTTCGGCGGGACGGTAGCGTTTGAGAGAGATGATATGGTCAAGCGAGGCTTTCTGGGTTTCCATCAGGTAGGCAAGAACACCCCCGGCTGCTGCGATGGCAGGTGGGCTGTCCTCGATACCGAATCCCTTGAGGCTGAGCACCCGGAAATGCTCACGTATCTTGTCTTCGGCGTAATTCCGGTCAAATGTCCATCCTTCGCGGTACGTGATCATCGCCCCGTTCAGCCGCGACCGGATGGCCTGCTCGATTTCCGGCGGCTCGTTTTCCGAAAGAACCACCTCGACCGGGCAGATACGCTCCAGTTCATCCAGCCAGTCACGCGATTCGGCAATCTCTCCGGCGAGAAATTCCCCGGTGGAAAGATCAGCCATCGCAATCCCCGTAACCGTACCGTCGAAGGAGAGAGCGGCCAGAAAATTGTTGCTCCGCGCATCGAGGACATCCTCCCCCATGACCGTTCCCGGGGTTACCATCTGCACCACCTCACGTTTCACCGGCCCCTTGGATTGGCCGGGAAGGGTGGTCTGCTCGCAGATAGCTACCTTGTACCCGGCGCGCAGAAGTTTCGAGAGGTATCCGTTGACCGCATGGTAAGGGATTCCGGCCATGGGAACAGGGTCTTTTTTGTTCTTTTCACGGGAAGTGAGCGCAATACCCAGTTCTTCTGCGGCAATCTTGGCGTCCTCGAAAAACATTTCGTAGAAATCGCCCATGCGGAAAAAGAGTATGGCATCATCATACTCTTTCTTTATTTCCAGATACTGCTGCATTACCGGAGTAAAATCGGACATTGGAGCCTCATAAAGATAACTGGAGAAAAGTCACTGGGTTTCCCCCTCTATTGCTTGCAAGAGAGGGGGTCAGGGGGTGAGTTTCCTACCCTACTTCACCACGATGACATTGGCTTTCGAGCCGGTGATCTTCGATACCTGCTCGGATATTTTTTCTGCTTCCTCACGGGCTGTGAAACTGCCGATACGAACCAGGTAGAAATGCGTGCTCCCCACCGTTTTCATCTCCACCCGGGCGAGAAATCCCGCATCTTTCAGCTTGTTATAAAGCTGGAGAGCATTGAAACGATCCTCAAAAGCCGCCGCCTGAATGGAAAATTCGGAGCCCACTTCACCGGAATCTGGGTCTTGAGTGGAGCCGGATATACTATTTATGTCTCCGGCCTCGGTATTTTGCCCTTTTTGCAAAGCGCCGGGGAGCGATCGTATGGAATCTGTAATCACCTTCTGCGCGCTGAAAGTATTCGGCGCCGTCTCGATACGGTTTCCCCGTTCCCGCAGGGCATGAGCCTGGTAGCTCCGGGGGAAATTAGTCACGAGCCGCTGGGTGAATTTTACAGCGTTTTCCTCATTGCCAAGTTCACGCCAGGCCAGGACTGTCACTTCGAGCACACGCGGGGTGAGCGCATTACCGTCATCCCTCCCCTCCAGTACCTTCCGGGCAGATTCAAGGGCGCGGTTCCAATCTTTCATCGCCACATAGCATTCCATGATGCCCGCTTCAGCCAGGGTTTTACGGTAATCGGTCTTTTCTGCATCACGGGATTTCCGGTAGGCGGCCAAGGCCTTCTGCTCCTCTCCTGTGGCGAGGCTGGTCATTCCCAGTCGATAGAGGGCATCGGTATACCGGAGAGAAGTGGAATACTGAGTTACAATTTTCTCATAAACGTTCCTGGCCTCTGAAAAATCGCCGTGATAAAAGTTCAGTTCCGCCCGTGCATACGCTGCCTCCGATGCCAGCGAGCGGTCGGCCAGAAGCTCGACTTCCTTGTACAGGGCCTGCGCCTTTTTCCAATCATCAGTAACCTGTGCGAGATAAAAGATGGCAAGAGGATTATCGGGATCCTTTCGCCTGAACTGCTCCAGGGCCTTCTTCGCCTCGTCTTTCCTGCCCTGGGCGATCAAATCGGTGATTCCTTTCGGCACAGGAGTACGGTCGGCGGCAAAAGCGTTTGAAATCTGAAATGTAAAAAAGAATAAAAGAAGGCACAAAGGCGCAAAGGAAGAAAGGAAAAAACGGGAGATATAAAAGCCCTGTGCAAATGTAGAGATTGTTGGGTGAAGCCCCCTTTCTGTCCTTCGGACATCCTTCCCCCATAGGGGGCAGGAAATGGCTGTGGAGCAACGACCTCCCTTGCCCCCTTCGGGGGAAAGGGACAGAGGGTTAGGGGGCTGTAGTATAAACCAGTTCACACTCTATCTCTTTCTGTTCGCTTTTTCCCACCAGCGAGGCGCCGGTGGTGGATTCTATCCTGACCCGGGCAAACATCCCCGGTTTGAGCGATGTATCTCCCGAAACAAATACCACCGGGACATTCGTTTCGGTAAAACCATACCAGCCTTTTTCATCCCTACTGGTACCTTTTATCAGAACAGCGTGTATTGCGCCGATTTGCTCCCGATTCTTGCGGGCGGTGATGGCGTTTTGCAAAGAGATTGCCTTTTTCAGGCGTTCTATCCTGATTTCCACAGGGATTATCCCCGGAAACCGGGCTGCCTGGGTCCCCTCCCGTTCCGAGTACCGATAGAGGAACGCGAAATCGAAACCGACCTCCTCCATGACAGCCAGAGTGGCCGCATAATCCTCTTCGGTTTCCCCGGGAAATCCGAAAATGAGATCGGTGGTTATGCTGATGCCTTTCACTAATTTCCGGGCTTTTCCGATCAGTTCCAGGTAGGCGGAAAGGGTATACTTTCGATTCATCGCCCGGAGAACAGCATCGGAGCCGGACTGAAGCGGAAGGTGGAGATGATTGCAGACATTGGGACGGTCGGCCATGACCTCCAGTATGCCTGCGCTCAGATCCTTGGGATGAGAGGTCAAAAACCGTATCCATTCCATTCCGGCGCCGGCGGCGCGGTCAAGGAGACCGGCAAAATCCACCGCGCCGTCATGGTAGGAATTTACATTCTGTCCCAGCAGCGTAACCTCTTTGACCCCATTATTTTTCAGACGCTCGATTTCCCGGAGAATGTGGCCGGAGGGAATGCTGCGCTCACGGCCTCTGGTAAAGGGCACCACACAGTAGGAACAGAAGTTATCGCATCCGCGCATGACTGCCACCCAGGCGGAAAAAGGACTGGAGCGTGAAGGCACAATTCCCTCATAGATTTCGTTCCTGTCAAGCACGGTATCGACCACGCTCTGTGAACCGGCTCTCCCGATAATTTCCGGCAGCCGCCGGTAAGAATCAGGCCCGGCCACAACTTTCACCACATCGGAGAGCAGGTCCTCTCCCAGCCGCTGGGCCATGCAGCCGATTACCCCGAACATCAGCCAGGGGCGCGCTTTCCGGAGCGACATGAGCTCTCCGATACGGCCGTGGATGCGAACCTCCGCGTTTTCACGGACTCCACAGGTGTTAAACAGGATGATATCGGCGGCGGCCATATCCGGCACCACGTCATAGCCGGAGGAGCAGAGAATGGCGGCGACATTTTCCGAATCCAACTTGTTCATCTGGCAGCCATACGTTTCAATATATACGGTATTTGAGTTCATTATATGCCCTCACCCCCTGCCCCCTCTCCCGCAAGCAGGCGTGGGGGCGATGTATTCAAAGAGGGCAATAAAGGTATAATTATACATGACGACAAATATAATTAAGCATATTTTTGTATTTAGATCCTGAAACGAGTTCAGGATGACACGTATCATGCCGAACTTGTTGCCGCTTAGCGGGAACGATGAAACCGTTTCGGCATCTATTTGTAAAGTTTAGAGTAAAAAAGTGAGCAGTAAGAAAATTATAATATACATACCGTTTAACACTCTGTCAATCATCCATACAAAGGCGTCAAACAAAGAGGCGGCCCGTTGTATGCGGACCGCCTCTCTTGATAACAGCATTCCGGAGACCTTTTTAAAGGACCTTCGCCTAGATCCTTATTCCTTTTCTTCAGGTTCTTCAGGATGGTTCTCGGATACCGGGGATTCGGGAGCTTTTTCATCTTGTACGGGTTCAGGTACAGGTTCCGGTTCAGGTTCAGGTTCCGGTTCAGGTTCAGGTTCAGGTTCAGGTTCCGGTTCAGGTACAGGTTCAGGTTCAGGTTCAGCGGCGACCGCTTCCTTCTTCTCCGCCAGGATATCCCCGAATGCATCGCCGATTGTTATCGGCTTGGGCTGATGCTTGGCCCTGAATTCCTCGAGTTCCGCCTTGTCCTTCTCTTTGAAATATTCACGGACGCTGAGAACAATCTTTCGCTGATCCTTGTCGAACTCGACTACTTTCAGCGGCAGATCATCGCCGGCCTCAAATGCATCGGCCGGTTTTTTCACATCCTGACCGAGCTGGAAAGCGGGCACGAACCCTTCGATATCATTTTCGAGCGCGACCACCACCCCTCGGTCCAGAATACGGATAATGGTGCCCTGAGTGATCATTCCCATGGCAAAGCGCTGCTCGAGAGTGGACCAGGGATCATCAAATATCTGCTTGTGTCCGAGGGAAATACGACGGTTCGACTTGTCGATGTCCAGGATAACGACCTCGACAACCTGGCCTTTCTTCATGACTTCCGAAGGATGCTTTATCCGTTTGGTCCAGCTCATATCGGAGATATGCACCAGACCATCGATCCCTTCCTCGATCTCCACGAAAGCGCCGAAGTTGGTGAGATTACGCACCTTGCCCTTCACCCGGTTGCCCACCGGATGACGCTCGTCTATGGTCGCCCAGGGATCGGGCTCCAGTTGCTTGATGCCAAGAGAGATTTTCTCGTTTTCTTTGTCTACGCTGAGGACCTTGACCTTGATCTCGTCGCCGACATTCACAATCTTTGAAGGATGACGGACATGCTGGGTCCAACTCATCTCGCTGATATGCACCAGGCCTTCGACGCCGCGCTCAAGCTCCACAAAAGCGCCATAATCGGTGGTGGAGACTACTTTGCCGGTAACAATTGCGCTGACCGGATACTTTTCCTCGACCCCTTCCCAAGGGTAAGGGGTGAGCTGCTTCATGCCCAGCGATATTCTGGTCTTGCCCTCTTCGAAATTGAGAACTTTAACTTTGATCCTGTCGCCGATTGAAACCAGCTCCGAAGGATGATTGATTCGTCCCCAGGACATATCGGTAATGTGCAGGAGACCATCCACACCGCCGAGATCGATAAAAGCGCCGAAATCGGTAATGTTCTTGACTGTTCCTTCCCGAACCTGTCCGATTTCCAGATCGGTCAGCACGGTATCGCGAAGCCGGGAGCGCTCCTCTTCGAGCACGACGCGCCGGGAGACGACGATATTGCGGCGTGTCTTGTTAATCTTGATAATTTTCAGCTTGAAGGTTTCACCGATGAACTGATCAAAATTCTTTACCTGTCGGATATCGATCTGGGATCCGGGCAGGAACGCATCAACGCCGAGCAGATCAACCACAATGCCGCCCTTGATGCGCCTTACCAGCTTCCCTTCCACCGGCATGTTGGTATCATAGATATCTTTGATCTTGTCCCAGACCTTCATGAAATCGGCTTTCTGCTTCGAAAGCACCAGTTGGCCGTCCTGGTTCTCCACATCTTCCAGGAAGACCTCGATCTTATCGCCGATTTTTATGCCGGATGTATCTCCGAATTCCTGGAGACTGATGCTCCCCTCGCTCTTGAAACCGATGTCTACGATCACAGCATTCTCCGTGATCAAAAGCACCGTTCCGGTCACGATGTTCCCCTGTTCGATGGATTTCATTGTCTCATCGTACGTTTCGAGCATGGAACGATATTCGTCTTCAGTATACCCGGCTTCATCAAAAAACCGCGCGGCCTTGCGAGTCAGACTGTCCCGAATGCCGGGGATGGGTTTCGCTTCACCTCCCGTCTCAGTGAATTCTTCTCCTTCGGTAGTTACCGCCGAAGGTGTTTCAGAGTTCAGTGTTTCTTCAGACACGAATTCTTCCTCCTTACCTTTCTTGAGATTTGGCCTGATTACGCAGGGCCATCTGCGAATTATATAATCTGTTAATATCACTCATTATTCGTCTGGACACAAGTAAATAATGTTCTTTCCTGCTCGGCGCTGGAATTTCTTCCGGTCTGAACGGAGGGAGATAATGAAGAGTTACCCTCGACCGAAAGAACCGGGCGTGGAATGAACCCTCGATCCAGCAGGGAACAACGGGCACACCGGCAATGGCTGCGGCCATTCCTGCGCCGCTCTTGGGTTCGCAAAACTCTCCGGTTTTGGTCCGGGTTCCTTCAGGGAATACGATCACCGCCCAGCCGTCTTCCAGACGCCGGATCATTTCTTTCAGCGCCTGGGAGCTGTATCCCTCACGGTCCACCGGAATGGAATTGGCATAAGAAATGAACCAGCCGACAAATGGTATCTTGAAAAGCTCTTTTTTAGCGAAATAGGAAACCTCACGGGGGATGGTACAGCCAAGAGAAGGCGGATCGATCAATGAAGCATGGTTGGAGGCAATGACTACTCCACCCTTACGGGGGACGTTTTCTATTCCCTCAACCCGTATCCTGAACAATATCTTAAGAATACACCTGGTTACCCATTGTGCTAACCCGTAAAATGGGCGTATTTTTTCACCCGTTCTTTTCTCTTCGAGCTTTGGGCTTTGGGCTTCCGACTGTCTTATCATCCTTTCTCTCCGCGAACCAGGGCAACAATCGTCTCCACCTGCTCATCAAAGGTCATATCCGTTGTATCGATCAGAACAGCACCCGGGGCTTTTTTCAGGGGAGCGAGCTCACGTTCGATATTGGCACGATCCCGTTCTCTTACTTCTCTGATAAGTTCTTCCAGGGTGATTTCTACCCCCCGCGCGACCAGCTCGTCATAACGGCGCTCGGCCCGGGTCTCGATGGAAGCGTCCAGATAGATTTTATATTCTGCGTCAGGGAATACCACTGTACCGATATCCCTGCCTTCCATGACTACTGCGCCATTTTTCCCAATCTCCCTCTGAAGCTGAGTCATCCTTTCCCGTACCGACTTCTGAGCGCTCACCGCAGAAACAGCCGCTGTAACATCACGGTCACGGATGCGTTCGGAGACATCTGCGCCGTTCAGGAACGTCCGCTGGCTTTTTCCGGTGCTTGCCAGTTCAACCCGTGCGAGAGCCGCCACTTTCTTCACCGCCTCCTCATCATCAGGATTTACCCCGTTATTCAGGACATCAAGGGTAACTGCACGGTACATCGCTCCGGTGTCTACGAAGAGGAATCCCAGCTCTTTCGCTACTTTCCTTGCGGTGGTGCTTTTTCCCGCTCCAACCGGGCCGTCAATGGCAATGATCGGCTTCCGCGCCGCCATTTTCCCTCACCCCCTACCCCCTCTCCCGCAAGCGGGCGAGGGGGCTTTGGATTGTTCTTTCAATTGTTCAACCTCTTCCCTGGTTAAAGGACGGTAGGAACCCAGCGGCAGCCCTTTCGCGGTAATTCCATCGAATGCCGTGCGCTCAAGTGTAATCACCCGATGCCCCACCGCTTCCAGCATCCGTCTGACCTGACGTTTCCGGCCTTGGTGAAGGGTAATCTCCACCGTTGAGGTTTCACCTGCGCTTTCGAGGATGCAAAGGCGCGCCGGAGCGGCGGGACCATCATCAAGCACTATTCCCTCTCCTATCCGTCGGACATCTTCTCCGTTCACCCGGCCCCGTACCACAGCCCGATATATTTTCTCCACTCCGAACGAAGGGTGAGTCAGGTGGTGAGCCAGATCGCCGTCATCGGTAAAAAGAAGTACTCCCGAGGTGTCTGCATCAAGGCGCCCCACCGGAAATACTCCGCGCGTCTCCTCTCCCAAAAGATTTTGCACGTTTGCACGGCCGTGAGTGTCGCTCATCGATACAATTACACCTGTGGGCTTGTTGAGCACGTAGTACCGTTTTTCCGGATTCACCCTGAGAAGATTCCCATCGAGGGTAACTTGATCACGATCAGGAACAATATCACGGGCGGGATCGGTAACCGCCTCGCCGTTGACCCTGACCCGCCCTTCGCGGATGTAAATTTCCCCTCTGCGCCGTGAAGCGAACCCGCTTACGGAAATATAACGGTTTAGTCTCAAAAAACCCTCATCCCCTAACTTTCATTTATCTGTTCATCCAGCCTGAGCTGTTCAGGGGGCGATTCACGAACTTCGCTGCCGTCGAACATGGATGCCAGTTCATCCGCACCGGGAAGATCCTTTATGTTCTTCAGGCCGAAATATCGCAAAAATTCCTGGGTTGTTCCGTAAATAATCGGTCTTCCGACCGCCTCGCTCCGCCCAGTTATTTCGATGAGATCGCGATTCTGGAGGGTTCGGATGGCCGCATCGGAATCCACACCCCGCAGAGCATCTATTTCCACCTTGGAAATCGGCTGTTTATAGGCCACGATAGCCAGAGTCTCCAGAGACGCCCGGGACAGTTTCGGCCTGCTCTTCGAACGGTAAAGTTTCTCGATGAAAGAGCCGAACTGCGGAAGCGTCTCGAACTGAAAGCCACCGGCAACCTCTACCAGCCGGAATGACCTTCCCTCGGTCTCATATTCACGGTTCAGAGAATCGATGAGGTACATGATTTCGGAAGGAGTAAGCCCGTCAAGGATTTCCGAAAGGCGTTCCATCTCAACCGGCATATCCGAGGCAAATAAAACAGCCTCAAGTATTCGTGTTCTGGTCAGCTGATTTGTCATAGATAATAATCCTGCCAAACTGATTCGCCTGGCG
The DNA here is from genome assembly GCA_030692375.1 of Candidatus Latescibacter sp. Classification (NCBI taxonomy): domain Bacteria; kingdom Pseudomonadati; phylum Candidatus Latescibacterota; class Candidatus Latescibacteria (ex Chuvochina et al. 2023); order Candidatus Latescibacterales; family Candidatus Latescibacteraceae; genus Candidatus Latescibacter; species Candidatus Latescibacter sp. The sequence goes on from JAUYCD010000039.1 coordinate 13,917, forward strand.
TATCCCGATCTTTCCGCTCTTTATAAGCTCCAGCATGGCAATAAAAGTCACCACGATGATAATCCTCGGCTTTCCTTTCACAAGCTTGATAAAATCGGTGCTGCCGTCACGGGCGATGATTTCCAGTATCTCCTGCTGTTTCATTTCGGAGGTGACGTTGAGAAGTTCCACTTCATGCGGGACAGACTTCGGAACAGTGCTGAGCACCTCGCGCAGGGCAGAGAGGAGATCGAACAGCACATAATCGGGGGCATTGTCCCGCGGAGTGAACTGATCGAGAATTTTTGTTTTCTCCCCGGCCCGTGGGTATACACCACGACGTTCCGCTTCTTTCTCGGCGAGTTTTTCCGCGGCGCCGCCCAGTTTCTGGTATTCCAGGAGATATTTGATAAGGGCTGCTTTCGTGTCTTCTTCCGTTTCCTCCCCATCATCCGCGTTGGCCAGAAACAGGCTGCGTGATTTAATTTTCATAAGCGTGGAGGCCACCACGATAAACTCTCCCGCTCTTTCCAGGTCAACGAGCTTGATCAACTCCACATATTCGAGGTATTCGTTCGCAATCGCGGCAAGCGACACTTCGTGGATGTCCAATTCGTTTTTTTTAATGAGATAGAGAAGGAGATCGATAGGGCCTTCAAAAACCGGAGTGATAACATGATAGGTGGTATCAGGCTTCGGGATATGTTCTTCCTTTGGAGGTCCGGGAGTGACTGCCGTATCGGAGTGTGAGAGAACTTCTTTTTTCAGAGGTATACTCACTTTGGTCACGTGACATTCAGATAGGTTTGCCAGCTTTGGCTCATCATCCCCTTGTGAGCGAAAAGAAAAGCACGGATATTCGGTTTCCTGGGATATTTCAAGAGATGCATCCCGACTTTTTCCGGTGTGTTATCACCCTTCCGGTTGTTGCAGGACGGACATGCACAGACAAGGTTTTCCCAGGTGTCAAGTCCCCCCTGCGACCGTGGTATGACATGGTCCACCGTCATATGCCCTTCAGACTTTCCGCAGTATTGGCAGGTTTTATGATCACGGCGAAGAATATTCTGCTTGGTAAGCTGGATATTCAGCTTTTGGGTAATACTGACAAAAAAGAGGAGCCGTATCACCGAAGGGATAAAAAAAATCATACTGACCGAATGAATGCAGAATCTCGTATTCTCGATAATCTCTGCTTTACCGGTCCAGACCATGATTATAGCGCGTTTCGCTGTGCACATCGTAAGGGGTTCAAAATTCTGGTTGAGAAGAAGTACATTGCTTTCCAGCATTTTAATTTCCACTAAAATAAATTACTGATAAAAAAACCAATTAAGGAATAATTAATAAAATAATTACTTTTAGTCAAGAGAAAAGGACATAAACTGGCCATCCCCCATTTTTTATTCGGCGATAGATATGCTATCTTACTTATCTTCTCTTTAAACAAAATCCCCCCGCCACATAAAGCGGCTACCCCCTTATTAAGTGGGTAAAAGCTGCCTGCCAACATGATTCCCCCCTTAATAAGGGGGGATGTCAGAAGGACAGGGGGGATTCGTCCTTCACGTGGACTTGAACCCAAGAATATTTTCATAAATTTATTCTCGTGGAACGATAAGCATCATAAAGAGTTGCAAAATATTGATTTAAAAATCTAGGGGATGACCAGAAAAGGACATAAACCGCTCCGCAGTCCGACGAGCCGCATGTTCTTATGACCTGTTAAAAAAAAGCGCCTCGGTAAAGTCAGCCGGATCGAAATCACGGAGATCATCAAGGCCTTCACCCATACCGATGAGTTTTATGGGAATGCCTAGTTTGTCGATAATGGAAACGACAATTCCTCCTTTGGCGGTTCCATCCAGCTTGGTCAGTACGATTCCGGTGACCGGCAGCTCCCTGCTGAAAATCTCGGCCTGTCTCAGTGCATTCTGGCCGTTGGTGGCATCCAGTACGAGGAGCGTTTCATGGGGTGCGGACTCCATGGCTTTACCAAGGACTTTATGAATTTTTTTCAGTTCTTCCATGAGATTTTTCGAAGTATGGAGCCTCCCGGCGGTATCGATAATCACCAGGTCGGTTGTGCGGGCTTTTGCCCGCATAACCGCGTCATAGGCCACCGACGCGGCATCGGCGCTCACATGAGCTTTGACCAGTTCCGCCCCGGCACGGTCAGTCCATATACCAAGCTGTTCCACCGCCGCTGCACGGAACGTGTCACAGGCGGCAAGAAGCACCGAATATCCTTCTTTTCTGAACCGCATGGCCAGCTTCCCGATTGTGGTTGTCTTGCCTGAACCGTTCACCCCGATTACCAATATGATATACGGACGATGCTTTTTTACCGTGATACGTGTATCCTCAAACCGGTCGATAACGGATAGTACCGCCTTTTTCATCACTGTATAGGGATCGGTTTCCTTACGGTTTATCTCGCCTGCATGATTTCTCAATTCTTCCACCAGCTTTTCCACCGCATGGGGACCGAGGTCCGCCTGATAGAGTACCTCTTCCACCTCGTCTATTACCTCATCGGTGATTCTTCCAAAAGGAAGAATGCTCTGTAAAGAACCGATGAATTGATCCCGTGTTTTTGCCAGGGATTCTTTTACCTTTGTAAAAAATTCAAGCATCATAATCACCCGGATGAACAAGTGCACAAAAAAGGCGCGCAGGCGCAAAGAAAAAGACAAAAACTCCCCGGTATCCCCACAAAAAATTGGGTATAAAATGAGTATCGCAATTGTAACCGCCTAGTGTACGCCTGATTGAAAAATATGCAGCGATATTCAGGGGGCCGGGGTGTGTGTTTTTGGGCTTTTCCTTTGGTCTTTGGATTTTCTTTTACTGCAGCGAACCGGCTATACAAATCCGGTTCTTCCCGGATCGTTTTGCATCATAAAGCGCACGGTCGGCGCTTTCAAGAAAATCCTGGGGTGACTGAATAGTTTCATCAGGAACTGTGGCCACCCCCATGCTGATGGTGCCTTTCAGTTTCAGGCCGTGAATGGAAAAAAGATTATCCTGTACTTTTTGTTTTATACGCTCTGCCATATTACTCGCATTCCTGGAATTGGTCTGGGGGAGCAGAATGACAAACTCATCCCCCCCGTATCTGGACAGCACATCCGATTCACGGGAAGTTTCACGGAGGATATTACCAATATGGCGCAATACTTCATCTCCCACCGGATGGCCATAGGTATCATTGTATTTCTTCAGGTCGTCGAAATCAGCTACCAGAAGAGACAGGAACGAACCGTAGCGACGAAATCTTTCAAATTCCTGTTTAAGACGTTCATTGATAGCACGGTGATTCAAAAGTCCGGTGAGGCCGTCGGTCAATGCCAGCATCTTTGTGTCACGGTGCAGGGTGGCATTGGAAAGAATTTTGTTGGTACGTGCGGATATCATTAGCAGAATATCCTTGCTGTCATCCGGAACAGGAGTATTTTCGCCTGAAATCCCTATAACCCCTTTGATCGAATTATCGACCAGCAGGGGGACAAAGAAACTGATAAGTTCGATCGGCTTGATTTCTTCGCTATCCTTTTTGGCGGCAGGCAAAATTACCCGGACATTATACAGGCCTTCCAATTCCCGGTTGACCAGATTCTCATAAAATACCTTTATCTGTTCCTCAATCTTGGAAGCGGTTTTTGAGTATACCTGCTCTTCGGAATAAATCACCATCTCACGGTTAACTTCATCAAAAAAGAAGAATGAATAGTAGTAACCGGGGAGAATATCAGCAATCCCGTTGAGGATCAGATCGGCGAGTGTTTCGATATCGATAGTAAGATTAAGATACGTGGAGAGTTTATCCAGGTTTATGATATCGGTGAAATGTTTTATCAGGGACGGCGCACAGGATTCCATGGTTTTTTTCAAAGCGTTCGTTCTCATGTTGAAACGACGCTTGGCGAGAGCTTCCTCAGTATGTACTTTTATCCCCGAAAATGAGATCGGCTTTTGAATATAGGACATGGCTCCATTATGCAGGACCGTTAAAACAGTTTCATCGCTGCCGTGCCCGGTGACAATGATAACTTCGGAATCGGGGTGGGTTTTCTTTGACTTTTGCAGGATGTCCACACCGGAAATCAATCCCAGTTTCAAATCTAAAAACATTACATCGTATTTGATGGAATCCAATTCACTGAGAAGTTTCTCACCATCTGTTTCGAAAAGGGAATCATATCCCATGAAATTAATAAAATCCCGAAAAAGATTACAGATTTCAATCTCATTATCTACTATCAATATAACCGGCTTTGCCTGCGGCATGCGATCTCCCGACAGTATGGTATGCTCGTTAATCGTTTATGCATCTAATTATAACGACATAAATAATTGCGCATGTTTTGAGTGTTTAGATCCTGAAACGAGTTCAGGATGACACTTGTCATGCCGAACCTGTTGCCGCTTCGCGGGAACGATGAAACCGTTGCCGCTTCGCGGGAACGATGAAACCGTTGCCGCTTCGCGGGAACGATGAAACCGTTTCGGTATCTATCTTGAAACGAAACGCAATAAATATGTCGTCATGTATATTATATGAATTACATTAGTAACGATAACATCATGAGAGAATCCATATCCCGGAATTGCGCATAACAGTATGTATATAAATTAGTAGTAATAATATGGTTATAATATATGAATTATACAAACTTATGAATTCTAAGAAAATTTACTCCCCATGAGGGATTTTTACAAGTTTTTTTTAGAATGCCCTGATAATATAAAGAGGCCTCCATAAGAAAAATGTGAGTTGCCGCACAAAAATGAATGTTTTTGCCGGAAATTTTCCAGGTAAGGACGGTACAATTGCAATTTGGTTTGAATTCAGTTTCCTATCAGCGCAGCAAAGGTATGGAAAAAGCGAAGTAGTCGGTGTCACTTTCCAAGTTCTGGCGGATAAGTTTCTCCGGTTATTTCTTTGATGGTGCTTGAAATCTCAAGCTCTTCATCAATGGTTGCCGTATCGAACATCTCTCTCAGATATGGCACCGCTTTCGCGCACCGAAGGAATTTGAGGCTCACAATAGCTTCAAGACGGACAAACTTGTTCTCGTCTTTCAACGCGTCGATCAGCAGGTCTCCGGCCAATGTACTGTCGGGGAAACCCTGGCCGAGTCCGCCCCCTCCGAGCGCCTGGACAGCAACATACCGTACCGTGGGATTGGCATCGTTCAGTGTTATGGCAAGGTCCGCAGCCAACACTCCGGAACCGGGTATCTTCCGATAGTTAAAAATGGATTGGACGGCGGCTGTACGAACGCTGTCTACAGCATCGCGGAGCATGGGGTAAAGGAACTTTGCCGCGGGAGGATATTTCAAAAAACCGATCCCCATCACCGCGGAATGACGTACCACCGCCATCGAATCCTTTAGACCCTCCGTCAGATAGGGAAGTCCCGACTTGCTCCCGATACTTCCGATAGACCACAATGCCGCCGCTCTGATATAAGGGTTATGGTTTTGGGCGACATTGCCTAAAGGCTTTATAGCTGTGGTATCTGCCATAGTCCCCAATACCTGGATGATTATAAACACCGTACGATTATCGCTGCTGTTCAGTTGTGCAGCCAGTTTTTTCGTTGTTTCCGGATTCCCGCGGCGGCCCATGAGTTCGGTGGCGGCTCTTGTCCGCGCGATGGAATTCCCGCTCTGAAGACTTTTAATAAGACTTTCCGTGGAGGGAGAACATCCCGCCAAAACCAGTCCAAAAGCTAAAAACATCAATTTTTTTGTATTACTCACTTCTTACCCCTGCCTTTTTCAGGTATTTCTGCGCTGAACTGCTGATCGTTATAGTATATTGAATTCCCAATTTATACAAGCATTATACACAGACAGCATTGAGAATACAATATACCTGAAATCGAATGATATTCAACAGGATTAATTTTTTTAAAATAAGAAATGTGATGATACGGGAAAAAGTAATTTTTACATTATTTTCTGGTGTTTTTAAACCTCACCCCCTATCCCCCTCTCCTAGTCAGGAGAGGGGGTAACTCATTATGTACCTTGTTTTTACCCTCTCCTAATTAGGAGAGGGTGGCCTAAGGCCGGGTGAGGTTTTCGTCAATTCAGAGAGCTTTTTAATACTTTTTACCGGATCATCAAATGTGTTTTCATTTGGAAAGACTTCTGATGTCCTGTTTGGATTCAAAATCCTTATCTATGGGAAGCATCAGCGGCACGAGGTCTTATCCGTGTCCGCTGGATGCTTTTGTTGGGCCTTTCACTTCCTGAGCTTTAAGTGGTACCCACTCTTTCGAGCTATCGCGTCGAGTACATCGTGAAGAGCTCTTGCCTTGGCCTTGATATCCATCCCGGTGGATCGTTCCCTTCCAAGGGCTATCGCCTCTTCAAGTTCTTCTAACTCCATAATGGTCGCAGTGATGCTGTAGTATGTCTTTGAACGACCTTCGTTGAATTCGGCCAGCATCGCCATAAGTAGGCGCTCTCTTGCTTGTTGGTCATCGACAAAAGCGTCGACGTCTTGTCCTTTCAGAAACTCAATATTGTCTTCGAGTCTCTGATAGCATGTGAAGCTGTCGTGATGCTTTCCCCACTCCCTGTGCTGCCTCCATCGCTGGCAGCCTTCCTGCTCCGTGCACTGCCAACAGAACTCAATGCCTTTCCTCTTCACGGCACACGTTATGAACGTACAACCGACTTTCATTCGGCCATCGCTCTTGCACCCGCCACATCTGCTTTCGCCTTCGATGTGGTAATTGGGGCAGAGTCTGCATGAGAGGCCGCAAACGCCGATCTCGGGGTATTCGATCTTCATCGTTTCTCCGGCCCAACAGCTTGTTAATTGGCAATACCTTTCCACAAACGATGGTGTTTACCGGAAACCGGCAAGCAGCATTCCCGTTTCCCGCGCCTGTTTCAAAGCTTCGGGGTTTTCGCGGATTTCTCCGAACGCATCGAACCGTCGAAAAAGGAGACTATCCAATTTTTCCAGACCAAGCGCATCGAACACATAAGTCATGGTATCTTCAATACCACGAAAAATATTCGCTCCGCCGGGGCCTAAACCCGCTCCCGAACAGGAGACAAGAATTCCAAAACGCCGCCTGCCGCCAAACAAATCCAGTCCCAAACGATGTTTGATGACCCAGAAAACCTGGCAGCGGTCTATTACCGCTTTTCCCCGCGCCGGCACATTCATGAAGAAGAGGGGCGAGGTAAATACAACCCCGTCACAGTCGATAAGTCTATCATACAACAGGTTGAAATCATCGACGATGCAGCATTTTCCCTCCGATTCGCAGGCTCGGCATCCGGAACAGGGAGCGATATCGAGTTCATGGGTGCGGATTTTTTCCACTGCTGCATGACCGGCTTTCAATCCCTCGATGACCTGGTCCAGGAGAGTTTCGGTATTGCCCCCCGGACGGGGACTGGCCGAAAAGGCAATAACCTTCATACAACTTATATCCTTTTTTTCTGAAAGGATCCGGCAGATATATTGATATTTCTATTTGCTGTTTTTCATCGCTACAAATGACTTGGGATTTTCAACCACTAGGGCGATATAGATGATCGCAGCGACCATCATGAGCAGTGCAACAGTGAAAGTGCCGCCAAAGGATATTATTCCCCAGTCCATGAGTTTTCCCATGATGATCGGCAGGAAAATCATGGGCAGGATGATGCCGATATTCACCGCCGCGCAATAGGTGGTTTTATCCTCCGAAGGGCAGTAGAACAGAGTGGAGTTCGTATAACCGACATTATCCGATATCTGGCACATGCCGCTGACCACGAATGCGATAAAAATAATCGTTGTGCTCGATGATGGAACGAGCCAGGCCAGCACGGTATAAATTATGGCCAGTATCTGGGCGGTGATGAGCAGATATTTGGGACCCCAAACATCGGCGATCTTGGTAATGGTGAATCCGCCGATGAAAAGCCCGAGGCCGTTCAACGAGGTGAACCAGCCGCCGCTCGGATCGGAATAATTTTTCACTTTGATAAGGTAGGTGAGCAGAAAAGCCAGCATGATAATATGGCCGCTCATGAGCCATTTGCCGAAAATGAACTTCGTGAATGACGTATCCTCCAGATAGATTTTAAAGAATTTTTTAACATAAACGCCAAACGATGGAGCGGTTTTCACCACCTCGCCTTCCGTTTCCTTGAGGGTGAGAAGCATCAGGATCGAGATGAGGGTCATCACAAATGTGGCGGTAAAAACCAGCGCATAGTTATAAGGAGTGGGGAAGTGTTTATTCACTGCGACCATTGTGGGGCCAGTTAGAAAAATACCCCCGTATTCTATGGCAAACATGATGCCGAGGAGCTGTCCCAGCTTATTGGATGGAATCATTTTAAAGGCCATGGCGAAATAAGCGGGAATATAGAATCCTGCGACCACGGCAGCCCAGGCAAAACAGATAATGAAAACGGTGATCGTTTGCGAGGGATTAGCTGCGCCGGTGGCGAAAATATAAAGCCCCGCCACGAGAAATCCCACGCAGGAGAGGCTCAGGGAAGCTGCGATAAATTTCTTTTTAATCCGTTTGGATTCGGACATGTACGCGGCGAAAATCTGAGGTAATGCAAAACCACCCCAGAAAAGGGCCGAGATCAGTCCGATTTGAAGCGAGCTCGCCTTAAGGTAATTCATTAATCCCAGGGGTATCCCGATATAATAGGTCAAGCCGCCCCAGATGGTGCCGGCATATCCAAAGAGAAAAACGAAAACCAGGAGCTTGTAATACTCTTTCATGCTGCTTGCGGTCATTCAGTAATCCTCCCGTTTGATCAGGTTCCCGTTTCGATAGACGATTTCCGCCGTTTTACCCCTATCCCATGCACATAATATGTACAAAAAGAAATTCTTTTTCACCGTAAAGCGGCAAAAATTTCATGCATAATACAGCACCTTTTTTATTTTTCCAAGTGTAAAGTGAAATTCTTTGCGGGCTCCCTGTTTTTGCACAGCAAACAAATGACATCGGTACCATACACAAAGAATTTGTAATAAAATCTGCCCTCATGTATGTATATTGACTTCCGGTGTCACGATGCAATAATCTTTACACTTTTTCGAGCCTTTTGCAAAAGTCGAACTTGTTGGGTGAAGCCCCCTTCCTGTCCCCCAGAGGTGGCAGAAACTGACTGTGGAGCAACGACTTCCCTTGCCACATTCAGGGGGTAAACGGTTTCATCGTTCCCGCGAAGCGGCAAGGGATTGAGGGATAGGGGGCTGTAGTTGAAAAACTCTGGAAAAGGGACTTTATGCCGAATCTGCCGAAGGTAAAAGCTGTAATTTTGGTGCTCTGCCTGCTGGCAACGGTATTTCCGCGCCCGGCCGCCGGGGATTCCGACTGGCCGATGTGGAGGTATGACGCCGCACGGTCTGCCTCGTCTCCTTCCGACCTCCCCAAAACGCTGCAGCTTCTCTGGATAAACCAGTATCCTGCACGCATTCAGGTATGGGACGACCCGCTCAATCAGGATCTCATGCCCTACGACCGTGTATTCGAGCCGGTTGTCTCAGGCAAAACTCTGCTTTTAGGGTTCAACGATGCCGATAAACTAACCGCCCTGGACACGGAAACTGGCGGCGAGAAATGGCATTATTACGCGGACGGCCCGGTAAGACTGCCGCCGGTCGTTTGGAAGGAAAGGGTATATTTCACCAGCGACGACGGCTGCATTTACTGCCTGAATATCCGTGACGGCGGCCTGGTATGGAAATTTTCGGGAGCCCCCCGTGATCAGAGAATTCTCGGGAATGGCCGGTTGATCTCCACATGGCCCGCTCGCGGGGGAGCGGTGGTCAAAGACGGCGTCGTATACTTCGCAGCCGGAATCTGGCCGTTCATGGGAGTTTTCATCTACGCCCTCGATGCGGAAACGGGAAAAACCCTCTGGATCAACGACGGGGAAGGCGCACGGTATATGCTTCAGCCGCATAACGCTCCCGCTTTCGCCGGAATAGCGCCGCAGGGGGCGCTGGCGGTCGCCGGAAACCGGTTAATTGTCCCGGGCGGACGGTCGGTTCCGGCCTGTTTCGACATAAAGACCGGAAAATTCCTTTACTATGAACTGGCGGCCAACGGCAAATCCGGCGGTTCATTTGTCGCCGCCGGTGAAGGCATGTTTTTTAATCACACCCGGGAGAAAGTGACCGCACTTTACAGCCTGAATGATGGGCGTGAGCTTCTCCCGCAGGCGGGAATGTACCCGGTGATAGACCGTAACGCTGTTTATTTCTCGGGCGGCGCGATACGGGCCTTTGCCACCGACTGGACGGGAAAAACTCTCGATGCATGGGGGAAAAAGGGGCTTGATTCCAGAAAAGGGAGCGATGCTTTCGCCAGAGAGTTTCAGTCGAAACTCCTCTGGGAATACGAAGCTGATGCTTCAGGGGACCTGATCCGCGCAGGGAACCGTCTTTACGCCGCCGGGAAAGGAACGATAACCGCTCTGGAGCTGTCTTCCCCCGGTGGAAAACCTGCAATTGCATGGAAAAAGAAAGTAGATGGCGCGGTTGAACGGCTGGCCGCCGCTGATGGAAAGCTTTTCGCAGTGACTCTGGACGGCCGGGTCATGGCGTTCGGTGAAAAGAAGAAGGAAGCGATTCAGCGCTCGCTTCTGCCCTCCCCTTCCGAACCCTCCCGCAAAGAAACCGCAAAAGCTCTGGATATTATTTCCGCGGCGGGAATCAGCGACGGGTATGCGCTCGTGTACGGCGCTGTCGATGCAAATCTCCTTGAATCGCTTTCGGGAAGTTCAGGTCTCAGGATCATTGCGGTTGAGAGCGACCGGTCACAGGTGGAAGCCATGAGGCGAAGATTCGACAAAAACAGCCTCGCCGGAGGAAAAATTTCTGTCTTCGCGGGGGATTTCTCTTCTTTCAATACACCTCCCTACATGTCCTCATTGAGCATTCTTACTATTCCTAATCTGACTTCTGCGTTGAAAAAAGAATCGTTAAGTCTTCTCTACCAGTCACTGAGGCCCTATGGCGGAACGCTGCTCCTGCCGTATTCGGCAGAGGCTGAAAAGGTAATGAGGGATATTCTCGATAAAAGCGGTCTTTACGGCGTAAAACTCAAAAAATCGGGAAACTATCTGCTTTTGGTGCGTGAAGGCGCCCTGCCTGGCGCCGGCGTGTGGACCCACAATCTCGGCAATATCGCCAACACCTCGAAATCCGACGACAGCCTGGTGAAACTGCCGCTCGGAATACTCTGGTTCGGGGGAAGCTCGAACCTCGATGTGCTGCCCCGTCATGGGCATGGGCCGTCCGAGCAGGTGGTCGGCGGAAGGCTGTTCATCGAGGGAATCGACTGTTTGAGCGCCCGTGATGTCTATACCGGCCGTGTCCTCTGGAAGACGATGCTCCGCGATTTCGACAGCTACGGCGTCTATTACGATAAGACGTACAAAGATAATCCGACCAGTACGGAATATAACCAGGTGCATATTCCCGGTTCCAACATCCGCGGAACAAATTTCGTCGCTGCGGATGACCGCGTGTATGTGATCCAGCGGGACGGCTGCCATGTGCTCGATCCCGTGAACGGAAAAACCTTGTCTGTGTTCACTTTCCCTCCTGACACCACGAAAGCAAAAGTTTCCCAGTCCGAATGGGGATACATCGGGGTGTATAAAGATTTCCTTATAGCAGGAAAGGATTTTGTCCCCTTCGCGGATATTCTCATGAAAAAGAAGGGAGAATATTCTCCCCAGGAAGATTTCGACAGGAGCGCCAGCCGTTCGCTCCTCGTACTGAACCGTTTCAACGGCAAAATTCTCTGGAAGATCGATTCCGATATCGGGTTTCTGCATAACGGCGCAGCAGTCGGGAACGGCCGAATCTTCGTGCTGGATGCCTATCCGCCGTATGTCGAGGACATTCTCTCCCGAAGGGGGAAAACACTCCCCTCTCCCGGCAGGCTGTTCTCTCTCGACATTACCACCGGGAAACCGGCCTGGGAGGAAAAAAAGAATGTGTTCGGTTCATTCCTGGCTTACTCCGAGGAGCATGACATCCTTATCCAGTCGATGCGTCCTTCATCGGATATGGTGCTGGGGGAAACCGGGAAGCGCCTGAGAGCAATCAAGGGGACGAGCGGAGAAATGATCTGGGATAAAACTGTCGGATACAGAACATTCCCCATTATTCATGACGACCGGATAATAACGGAAAACGGCGCCCTTAACCTTATGACCGGAGAACCTGTTCTGCGGACGGATCCCTTGACCGGAGCGAAAACAGCATGGTCATGGAAACGCGAATACGGCTGCAATTATCCGGTGGCCAGCGAGAATCTCCTCTCCTTCCGCTCCGGCGCCGCGGGGTTCTATGATCTGGTCAGCGACAGCGGGACCGGAAATTTCGGCGGGTTCAAATCCGGATGCAGCGCCAACCTGATCGCTGCGGACGGCGTCCTGAACGCCCCCGATTACACCCGCACATGCAGTTGCGCCTACCAGAACCAGACCTCGCTCGCGCTGGTGAGCATGCCGCAGAATGAGATGTGGACATACTGCACGCTCGGAACACCGCAGGGGCAGATACAGCGGCTCGGTATCAATCTGGGCGCTCCGGGAGACCGCGCTTCCGAGAACGGCACCCTCTGGCTGGAATACCCCGTGGTCGGCGGGCCCTCGCCAGAGATTCCTGTGGCCATCGAGCCGAAAAATGTGGAATACTACCGCTTTCACTCGTCAAGAATCCGGGGCGGAGAACTTCCCTGGGTGAGCGCATCCGGCTGCACGGGGGCGCGGAAAATCACCGTTTCCTGCTCCAATAAAACGGCAAATCCGGGTTTATATACGGTCAGGCTCGTTTTTGCCGAACCGGACGAGCTTAAATCCGGTCAGAGAATATTCGATGTTCTCCTTATGGGGAGGCCTGTGGTCAGGAATCTTGACATCGTGAAGGAAGCCGGGGGGACCCGAAGGACTCTCGTGAAGCAGTTCCGGAATATCTTAATTAAAAAGGATCTGACCATCGAATTCAATCCCTCTATGGGGGAAAACGGAAAGCCGCCGGTGATTTCGGGTATTGAAATAATTAAAATGACAGAGTAAAAAAGTAAAAAGAGTGTCTGAACCATGATTTATGGGATTAAAGGATTGGCATGATTTTTTTATCCGGTTATGTCATTTGGTAAGTATTTATGAAAATATTACGCCGTGATTGCGCATTTAGATCCTGAAACGAGTTCAGGATGACACGTGTCATGCCGAACTTGTTTCGGCATCTATATATACGATCTCGAACCTTATCTAATGGCATACCCATATTTTTTCATTTTGTAATCATGGTAATCCTTTAATCCCATCAATCATGGTTCAGACAAGAATATGTAGGGAATAAAGATGAAAAGAACAACATGGTGGGGAGTGTTATTTGTATTGATGACCGCCGTCATGGGGTCGCTCTCGCTCGATGCCTGCGATGTCCCGGTCTTCCGTTACGCCCTGGAACGCTGGCTTCCTGATACGTATATTGTCTACGTTTTATTCAATGCGCCCCTGAACAAAGAGGAATCCGCCGCGATGGAATTACTCCGCAGTTCCGCAGGCGGCTCGGGGGCACGCCCGAATCTGAATGTTGTGGAGGTGGATGTGTCCAAGGGGATGCCGGATGACCTGAGACCTCTCAGGGATGGTTTTCAGGATCAGAGCCTTCCCTGCATGGCGCTTCGATTCCCAGAAGCAGTCGGATATAACCGGGCGCTCTGGCGCGGCCCCCTGACAACAGAAAACGCCCGTAAACTGCTGGAGTCCCCCATTCGCCGGAAAATCGCCGGACGAATCATCTCCGGCGACGCCGCTGTATGGGTGCTCCTGGAATCAGGAAACCGCAAGCTCGATGATGCCGCTGCCGATTCACTGAACGCCACATTCGCCGCTCTGAAAAAGCATTTTTTGTTATCGAGTAGAGACATTGCGCAAAAGGTCTCTGCTGTTTCACAGGATGGATCGAACCGAAGCAGCACCGCCGGATGGAAAATCTCATTTCCCCTTGTCCGCCTGCCCCGGGGGAATGCCGATGAATCCCTGCTTGAAACCCTGCTCATACACAGCGAGCCGGACCTCGTTGAATATTCGACCTTCCCGATGGCGTTCCCCGTGTTCGGAAGGGGAAGAGTGTTGTATGCCCTGGTTGGCCAGGGCATCACCGGCGCAAACATATCCAAGAGCTGCTTTTTCATGACCGAAGGTTGTTCCTGCGAGGTGAAAGCGCTGAATCCGGGAGTCGACCTCCTCATGACGGCGGACTGGGAGCGAGGTATCGGCGAAAGCTGGATAAACGCTTCGGAAACGCCGCCGCTCGCAGGGCTTCCGGTGATTCCCGCCTCTGGGGGTACAGAGGATACTCTGCAAGGAGCGGCATACGCCGGTACATCCCCTGATTCGGTTTCCAAATCGCCTGCAGAGCCGGGCGAAAATACTCTCGACCGTCTTCCTTCGGCTGCCGCCCGTAAAACGGCGGAGATTCCCGGAGCAAGGGCGGCATCTTTTTCACTGGAGAGGAATATCGTTATTGCTTTCCTGGTAATTTTTCTCTTAGCGGTCGTATTGACATTTTTTATCAGGAAAAGGAATGTCTGATTTTTCAATCATGGTAATCCTTTAATCCCAATACGGTTTACTTTAACGAAAAAGTACAAGATTTTTAAACCACGAACCACACGAAAG
>JAUYCD010000040.1 GCA_030692375.1 Candidatus Latescibacter sp.
AAGTCGTTTTTATACTAAAAAAAGGCAAAATGGTAAATATAACCCCCTAACCCACAGTCCCTTTCCCCCCAATGGGGGGCAAGGGAAGTCGTTGCTCCACAGTCTTTTCCTGCCCCCTTCAGGGGGAAGGATGTCCAAAGGACAGGAAGGGGGCTTCGTAAAATAATATGACTTATGTAATTGGCTCGTATAAAACGACTTTTGCAAAAACCTCTCATGGTTCAGAATTCTTTTATCCCGGTCATCCTTGAATCCCGACCATCCGCGGTTCAGACAATCTTTTTCCTTCTGTGCCTCTGTGCCTTTGTGCTTATGCCCCTTGTTTTTTTACCGTTTCAATCATAGCAAGCATGTTTTCCAGCGGCACATCGCCCTCCACCGAATGGGCGGGTGCAAGGATATATCCGCCTTCCTTTCCGAGTTCAATGAGACGGGTCACTTCGCTGCGGACGGTATCCGGGGAGCCGTATGGGAGTGTGCGCTGGGTCGAGATGCCTCCGTGGAAAGCGAGCCTGCCACGGTACTTTTTCAGGAGCGCCTCCACATCCATGACCTCTGGCTGGAAAGGGTTGAAACAGGAAAGCCCGATCCCGATAAGGTCATCGAAAAGCTCGTCCACATCGCCGCATGAGTGTATGAAAACGTATTTCCCCGCCGCACGCACCACATTATACATCCGCGCCAGAACCGGTAAGATGAACTCCCGCCAGAGATGAGGCCCCATGAGAAGGCCGCGCTGCTGACCCCAGTCGTCGCCGAAGTAGATTGCATCGATGTCGTAACGGAGCGCTTCGTGAATCTGGGCTACGTTGTAGTCGGCGATGGCGCCGAAAAGCTCCCGGACGAAACCGGGGTGATCGTGGAAATCCATCAGCAGGTTCTCCATTCCCCTGAGCGTCCAGGCGCGCTCGAAAAGGGAAAACCCGATCTGGAACACCCGGAACCGGTCGCCGAATCGTTCTATCTTCTCCGGAATGTTCGCGAAACAGCGGGGGTCCGCCGGATCGGGGAAGGTGTATCCGGCAAGGGTCGGCGCCGGGAGCACACGGCCTCTCACCACCCCGATGTCACGGTCTATTCTCCGGTCCCAGACCACCCCGAACACATCCCGGACACATCCGCCGCCGATATCTTCGAAAATCCCGATATCCTTTCCCAGCCCGAGCAGGTGATTACCCATATCGCTTTCGAGATCGTCATGGCCGTAGTACACGACAAGTTTCTCCCCGGCCTCCACGGTGAAGGAAAACGACCAGGGAACATAGGGAGGAGTTTTGCCGTCGAGAACCAGTTTGATTATTTCGCGCTTTGTCACCCTTCTTTTTTCACCACCTTGCTTGCGTTGTTCACCGGTTTTTCATCGTAACGGATCTTTTTCCAGTAAGCGCTGACCGCCTGACGGCCCCGGTATTCGCGGACGGTGTTGTGATAGGTTTCCATATTTTTGATGATGCTGAATTTCTTCGGGCAGGCCTTTTCGCAGAGTCCGCATGCAGCGCGGTCGCAAGCGGTAAAGTCTACGGCGAGCGTCTGGTACTGATCCCCTCTCCGCCAATTGTCGTGATATCCCACCCGAGCCGCCTGCAGGTTGGAGAGCATGTAGCTTACAGGAACCTGGTTCGGGCAGGCCTTTTCGCAGGGTTTTCCGTTGCATTCGCCGCAGGCGCCGTCCATCTTGCGATCCACCTTGGCTTCGATCTCTTTGCGCTCCGCCGGAGTGAGCGGCTTGAATGTAGCGGCAATCGCAAGATTATGTTTCAACTGCTCCATAGTGCTCGAGTTCGGTATGGCGGCGCTGACCCCCGGATGCGAGAGAACATAACGGAGGCATTCCTCGGGAGTCAGTACTACCGGCACCTGCATGGGATCCTTGGGATTGTAGCTCAGGAGGGTGGAGCCGCCGTAGGGTTTCATGTTCATCACCCCGATATTCAGCTTTGCCGCAAGGTTGAGGGCGCGCTCGAACTCACGGGTCCCGGCGTTGTAGGGAATGACCACGCAGTCGAATTCGCCGGAGCGCATGGCGTGCATGGTCACCTGGCAGCTGTGGCCTGTGATGCCGATAAAGCGGGTTTTTCCCTCTTTCTGGGCCTGTTTCAGCGCCTCGAATGCCCCGCCCGCCGCCATGGCTTCATCGTAGAAAATGAATGAGTAGTAGTTGTGCATATCCAGGCAATCCACATGGTCGGTGTTCAAAAGCTTGAGGCTTTCCTCGAGCTCGCGGAGAACCTCGGCTTTTTTCACCTTGGTGGATTTGGTGGAGATGAACAGCTCATCTCGGCGGCGTTTCGGCAAAACCTTGCCGACCCACCGTTCCGCGTCATCATAGATGGCGCCGATCTCAATGGTGTTAATGCCGCAATCGATGGCGGTATTGAACAGGAGATCGGCTTCCCTGTCGGTGAGCCATCTTCCCGGCGCCGGATCGCGGAAAATGGTCCCGTACCCGATGACAGATGTTTTCCAGCCGGTTCGGCCCAGCACCCTTTTCGGAAGGCTTTCCGCCAGTTTGGCGGCCGGCTGAGCCATCGCTTCGGTCAAACTCATTCCGGCCAGACCTCCGGCGGCCAGGGAAGCGGCGGATGAGAGAAATTCCCTGCGTGATACTTCTGCCATAACGGTTACCCTCGTCTTTAATGGTGTGGAAAGAAGATTTCGCCGGAATACTATTTCTGAATAAAAATATACTTATTTTTTTCTCAGTGGATTACAGAATTTACAGGGTGGCAGAATTCGGTTGGCTTCATTTTATGCACCGAATTAAGAAATGCAAGAAGAAAATGAGTCTTTTTTCGAAAAAAGTTGACATTTGAAAAATTTCACCGTTAATTTCTCTATATAATGATTGCTTCACATTTAAAAGGTATCACTAAGAGCCTATCCATAAATAAGGAAGTCAGGAACGCTGAAACTTCCCTTGCCCCCGGAACGGGGGTAAACGGTTTCATCGTTCCCGCGAAGCGGCAAGGGATAAGAGGGTTAGGGGGCCTTGAGTGGACGCAACCGGCGAATTCCTTATTTAATGGATAAGCTTTAAGGGATTTTTCCCTTAAAGACAAAAAATTCACCCCGCTCCCCTCCCGGCAAGAGGGGTAAGGTCAAGGGACCGGGAGGGGTGGGGTGAAGAGTGAAAGGTAAGGAACTGCTTTCTCTTACAAAAGGGATTTGACAATAAGCCGGGAATTTCCGTTAACGCCTGGGCGGAGGCCCACCGGGCTGGGACGGTTTTTCCGAATCGGAACGCTTTCCTAATCTCCTGAAAATATCCTCTTTTACTTTATCCTCGTAAATGAGCAGTTTTATCTGCTGGCGCTCGTTGAGAACCGCTTTCGCTTTCTGGTAATATTTTTCACGTTCGATTATGAGAGCTTTTTTAACCTCTGTCAGCCGTTGGGCGCGCTCCCGCATCTCACTGATTGGTACTGCCAGGTTGTCCGCATTCTTGTCAATGCTCCTGATCAGCCCGTTATGTTCACGCATGAGTTTGCCCACGACAGCGCTGTATTCCTGGAAAACAGGCCGGAATCTAGAGCCGGTGTTTTCATCCAGGTTGAGGAAATGCTGGAGATTGGACCAAACCCATTCACGGAACTGCGCTTCATGTTCCTGACCCCTGGGGCCTTCACCCGGCGGACCTGGTCGTTTCGTTTCCTGCGCCCCGGCTATTCCGGAGAATACCAGCAGGAAGAGAATGGCCGGAACAATTAACGATGTAATGTATTTCATGTTTAGCTTCACCTCTCGTCAGTACTTAAAAGCGCAGTCAATTCGCTTTCATCCAGAGTATTCAGCATATCATCAATTGAAACATTGGCATATGTGGTCAAGTTATGATATGCCACATCCTCATCGGTTAAAGAACTTTTAAAGACTACTGCAGTTTGGCCTTTATTCGAATGCTTTTCCCCGGCCATGAATCCTGTCCCGTTGTTTCCGAGAAAAAGACTATATGCTCCCACAAAAACTGCAAAGAAAATAACCGCCGCTGCAGGTACAGCCCAAAGCGCAGTGGTGCGTTCTGCTTTTTTCCTGCGGATTCGTTTATTTATCATTTCCAGGTATCGGGAATCCGGAACCGGCGCCTGCTCTATAATGGTCTCCCGGACCAGCCGCACCACGCCGGTCATCTCACGGAGTTCCCTACGGCAGTCTGCGCATCCTGCCAGGTGCCTTTTAACATCTTCGGCGATTTGGGGAGCAAGCGACCCGTCATCGAAAAAAGGTAAAAGGTCCATGACTCTATTGCATTTCATATTGTTCTCCATAGTTTTTTAGCGTTTCCTGCAGTTTTCGTATCGCGTGGAAATACGAAGCTTTTACCGCGCCCTCGGTTATTCCCATAACCTCCGCGATCTCTCCATGCGTAAGACCTTCCACCTGTTTCAAGATAAAAACTGTACGCTGTTTCAAGGGCAATACATTTACCGCCCTTGTTACCGCCCGCATGAGTTCTTTGCGCTCATACGCTTTTTCCGGCCCTGGATCGGTGGAATGAAACTCCATTACTTCTTCATAATGATCGAATGAAATGAACGAGATAATCTTCTTTCGACGCAAGTGGCTGATACAGAGATTATATACAATACGGTACAGCCAGGTATAGAGCGATGAATCCTCCCGGAACGACTTCAGGTTAAAGTAAGCTTTTACGAACGCTTCCTGGGTAATATCCATAGCATCGTCTTCATCGTTCAGCATAAGTTTCGCTATTTGTAAAAGCCGCCGCTGATACCGATTCACGATCCCTGTAAATGCGCTCTCGTTGCCCTTTTTAAAACGCTTGACTAATTCCCGATCATCAATTGCCTCAATATCCCGTTTTGATAAACCTTTTTCATCGGGCAAAGGGCTTATGGCCTTCATATTCTTGCGAAGTTTATTCACTCTTTATGCCCTATTGACGATTCGTTTGCCGGAATAGTTTAATGAAAAATCACCTTGAGGAGGAGAGCGAAGAGCGCATCGCCTTCAAGAAAACACACCGCAATCAGGAAAAGCCGACAACCGTCAAAATGCCGGTGTTTCCTTTTCCAGCACCCCCACGAACACTTTAACGATTCCAGGGTCAAACTGTTTCCCGGAATTTCTAATTACTTCAAACACAGACTCTTTCAGGGTCATTTGACGTTTGTACGAGTTCCCTGACCGCATTACAGTGAATGCTTCCGACAAATTGACGATCCTGGCGTTCAGGGGAATGGACTCCCCGGATCTTCCGAAAATATACCCGCTTCCGTCCCAAGCCTCGTGGTGGTAGAGAACACAGGGAATGATGGGCTTCCAGAGGGTGATAGGCTCGAGGAGCTTGGCTCCCTTCACCGGATGCTGACGGAGGATTTCCTTTTCACGGTCGGAGAGTTCCCGCTTATTGAAATAAACGGAAGGCATGTCCAGTTTTCCGATGTCATGCAGGAGCGCGCCGAAATGCAGTTCGTTTCGATCACTTTCGGAAACATTCATCGCCCGGGAGATTTTATGACAGAGTTCCGCCACTTTCCAAGCGTGTCCCACGGAATAAATATCTTTTTTTTCAATGGCCAGGACGATAAGATTCGTGGTCTGAACATAGAAGTTCTGCTGGTTCTCGATTTTTTTGGTCATCTCGATGACCGCGACGGCCCGTTCGGTAATTCCCCCCAGCAGGCGCAGATCCTCGGCGCCAAGAATCCGGTGGTCGCAGGTATTGATAACCTCCAATACTCCGGTAATTTCACCCTCAACCTTCATGGGAACGGCCACAATCTGCCTGGTGACAAATCCCGATTCCTTGTCCACTTTGCCGGTAAAGCGAGGGTCATTGGAAGTATCATTTACAATCTGCGGTTCACCGTGCGTCGCCACCCAGCCGGCGATTCCCTCGCTCATGGGAACGGATATGGTTTCAAGGCGGAGGCGTTTTTCTCCTGTGGCGACAACAAATTCCAGGACCTTTTCACGCCTGTTGGCGAGCATGATACTTGCCGCCTCGCAGTTCATGGATTCGGCCGCCAGTTCGGTCAGATTGTTCAGGCTTTCTTTCAGGTTGCTGGAAAGATTGAGGGAAGAGCTTATCTTGAGGAGGTCGCTGATTTCCTTTTTTTCCCGTTCGATTTCACGTATCAGCCGGTTGTACGCATCGATATCTGCGCCGGGAGGAAGGCTGAGCCTCAGCGAAATGATCGCCGGAACCCTCGACTGGAGCTTTATACTGTCGAGCGGTTTCATGAAGTAATCGGCGGCGCCGCTGCGAAAAGCATCGAGCATGGAGTCGGAATTCTCCCCAACCAGAATTACCGGAATGTTCAGCTTTTCAGCTTTCACTTTCTGCAGGAGTTCCAACCCGGAAAGCCCGGGAAAATCCATGTCGGCAATAATGATTTCCGGAGGCTCATTTTTCACTATCTCGAATCCTCCGCCGGGTGATACTGCATCCACTATGTACCCATACTCAATGAATGCGTTCTTCACCGTTTCCAGCGTCTCTCTCTTCAAGTCGAAAATGAGGATTCTTTTATTTGCACCTGGGGAAAGACCTTTTGCCATGGATGCCCTGCCTGAAAAAATTCATTTTACGGTATTCTCTCAAATTACTTCATCCAGAGATTCCTGTCAAGTGTTCTGTACTGAACCGCTTCCGAGACATGCCGTGCGGCGATGAATTCCTCGCTTTCAAGGTCTGCGATTGTTCGCGATACTTTCAGGATACGATGATATGCCCGCGCGGAAAAACCAAATGCTTCAACGGCCCGCTGGAGAATCTTTTTTCCGGCCTCGTCGAGGGCGCAGTATTTGAGAATGGCGCGCGATTTCAAATGAGCGTTGGCATGAACGCCTTTCAGATCGAGGTACCGGTTTTTCTGAATCCCACGGGCGCGGTTGACGCGTTTCACAATGTCATGGGAGTGGTCTTCGCTGTTCGAGGCATCCACCAGGTCACGGTATTTCACCGCGGGCACATCAACATGGATATCGATCCGGTCGAGGATAGGTCCCGAGACTTTTGACATGTAACGCTGAATCAACTGAGGGCTGCATGTGCATTGGTGGTGTGAATCGGTCAAATATCCGCAGGGGCAGGGGTTCATTGCCACAACGAGCATGAATGAAGCCGGATATTTGATGGTGTACTGGGCGCGGGAGATAGTGACATGACCGTCTTCGAGAGGCTGACGGAGGCATTCGATGTTCTTTTTCCCCAGTTCGGGCATTTCGTCGATGAAAAGCACCCCGTTATGCGCCATGCTCACCTCCCCCGGATGGGGCCAGGCTCCTCCGCCTATGAGGGCTGCCTCGGAAATTGTGTGGTGGGGGTCACGGAACGGGCGGTCGACCACAAGAGGATGGCCGTCCTTGAGAATGCCGGCGACCGAATGGATTTTTGTGGTCTCCAGCGCTTCCTCCAGGGTCATACGGGGAAGAATGCCGGGGATCCTCCTTGCGAGCATGGTTTTTCCGGAACCGGGCGGCCCGATCATGAGAATATTGTGTCCTCCGGCGGCCGCCACCTCCAGAGCCCGTTTCACATGCGCCTGCCCCTTGACATCGGAAAAATCCATATCCACATCTTCCCCGGCCATGAGGGAATCGATGGAGGGATGGTAATATCTGGATATGAGATTGCGGCCGGAAAGGAAATCAACCACCTTTTGAAGGCTTTCGGCCGGATAAATGTTGACATGCTCAACCAGGGCGGCTTCATCGGCGTCCACCACCGGAACGATGATGCCCTCAAAACCGGCGTCACGGACGGCAAGGGTTATGGGGAGTATCCCCCTCACATGACGCAGGGCGCCATCCAGGGAAAGCTCCCCGACCAGCACATACTTTTCCAGGACGGACAGGGGAATACGGCTGTCCGCGGCTAGAATTCCCACAGCCATGGGGAGATCGAACGCCGAACCCTCCTTACGGATATCCGCCGGGGCAAGGTTAATGGTAACCCGTTTCTGCGGAAACAGATATCCCGAATTTTTGATGGCCGAGGTTACCCGCTCCCTGCTTTCCTTTACCGCGCCCTCTGCCAGGCCGACAGTAGCAAATGCAGGCAGTTTGAACTCGAGATCGGTTTCCACTTCGACAATGTACGCATCCACTCCCATCAGGGCGGCGGAGCGTACACGGGCGAACATGTTCACTTAAAACCTCTCGGGGAAGCTGTCAGGCTTGGAACGTTCCCAGGTGAATTCGGTATCAAAATCATACACGTCGGCGAAATCCTCTTTCCTGTCCCCATCGGTTTTACTCATGATCCCCTCATTAATCAGGAGATAGACGATTTCTCCATAATCCAGGGTCTTTCTGACCTTCCAGTGTTCCAGAACATCACGGGCCATATAACCGAAATGCTCACGAGCGTATTCAGCAATTCCCCAGGCCAGCTCGGCTCCGTTCAGATGCCTGATCTCAGGCAGTTTGCCGACCGTATGCTCGAGGGCCGACAGGATGAAAAAAAATGCTTCTCTTTTGTATCTTCCATCCTGCATCGCGACCCGGGTTATTTTCTCAAGAATCTCCCTGTTTGACATAAGTATGCTGTTTCAATTCCCGGTATAAGAGTTAATGCACAAATTACTATAAAAAACTTCATCACACAATACTTTTTCTTATCTGTCTCCGTGCCCGCGATGCACGGTAACGTTCTCTGTTATTTACATCGTACGGCTACTTCGCTTTGTTACAGTTACACCTTGAATCCCCCATCCAACAACCTCAACAGACGGGAATATGTATACGGATTCCTGCATAAGTAAAAGGTAAATATAATACATGTATCCCATGCGCATCAATATTTATCGTTCTGTAGAATTATTGGAGTTACTACCAGAGATATATTGGGTTAAAACATACTCTATTACGGCACAAAAGGGTTCGTATTTCCCCTTACTGTCAGTGTTCCTGTAATTTTCAATCAATTTTTCCAAATCTTCATTTGATAAGGAATCAAAATCATCGAATATCCCATTCAATGCGTTTCTTCGCAATGCGATAAGAATAGTATGATTCAATCCGAGCTTCGAGATGGTTTCCAAAGCAGGTTTTTGTTTATCAGGATTATCTGAGGGTTTTATTTCTCCTTCGGAGCTAAATCGGAAGAATTCACTGCAAGAGGGATTAAGCGGCGTAATAAATAAATCCTCATCAAACCATTTGTCTTTTTTACGCCCACAATGAACTGAACATCGTATGCGTTTTCCGCCATTACAAGATGCAAGGAGGTTTCGATACTCAAATCTTAATTCATGATATTTGGATTGGGGCTTCAGATGTTCGATATGGCTGTCCTGCAATTCAATTCGGTTTCCACAATAACAGCAGATATATCCCTGTTCATTAAGTAAATTACTTTGAAGCGAATCCTTCTCCGGGTTTTTTAAATCCACCCATTCACCTTTGTTCCCTGGTTCGCCAATCGTTTTTTTCCACTCTTTAAAATCCTGCGGTTCCGATTTTTTTTTAATAAACTTCATCGGCCGAGGATCTCCTTGCGCCTAATCAGGGTATCTGCTTTTGCAAAAACAGGTTCATCAGAACCGATAACCTCCTCAAGATTTTTTCGTATGACCGAAGCTTCTGACAGCTTCCCTCTATCAATATGATCGAAATACTCCAATAACATTTTTTTTATCTCAATAGGCCTCTCACTCGTTTCCATCACATCCTCAAGAATTTGGTTACTGTCTCTTCCATAAACATTTTCAAGAAGGGAAGCCTGAATACCCTCAGAAGTGTTTTCTAGGGTGTAAAAAATGGCTGATTGGGCCTCGCTTATCACCTGAGGTGAATGGGTAGTCACAATAAATTGACATTGAGGGAAAGTGTTTTGCAGTTTTGTAATAACTTCTCTCTGCCATCTGGGGTGCAGATGGAGATCAATCTCATCAATCAGGACAACAGCTTCACCGGTTAGAGGATTATCAAGTGACGGATTTGCTAGAGTAAGTCTCCGAGCGAGGTCTCCCGCCAAGGCAAGAAGGCATTTTTCACCATCTGAGAGTTGATTTACTCTCAGAATTTCATTGTTCTTGTTTACTTCCATACGGAGACGATTGCGCCTCACGCGTAAATTTGTAAAACCTGTTAAAGAATATACTGCAGAACGAACTGCATAAAGTTGAGGGTCTTGCTCTGATGTTTTGAAAAGAGTATAATTCTCATTTTCCAAATCTTCCTGCTCACGATACCACTCGA
This sequence comes from Candidatus Latescibacter sp., assembly GCA_030692375.1. Taxonomy (NCBI): domain Bacteria; kingdom Pseudomonadati; phylum Candidatus Latescibacterota; class Candidatus Latescibacteria (ex Chuvochina et al. 2023); order Candidatus Latescibacterales; family Candidatus Latescibacteraceae; genus Candidatus Latescibacter; species Candidatus Latescibacter sp. Next base: position 10,168 of record JAUYCD010000040.1, read on the forward strand.
AAAAAGTCCTGAAGTCTGCTCCTCTTCCAGCAAGCGCGTTTTCATAAGCGGAAAATTGGTCGAACGAATGTTTTTTCCGAATTCGCAAAGGAATATCGAGAACAGCCCTGTTCACAGGATAATAAACCACCAGAGGAATACTTGATTTTACATCCCGTTCCAGATCGTCGAGAATCATTGAAGCAATGTTTTTTAAATATCTGAGATCTGAAACTTTTTGTTTGCGGCGCCCTGAACGGGTTTTCACAATGTTCCATGTATATTCTTTCTCCTGATAAGATACAGTTGCTTCAATTTTTGTTTCGTTTTGGTCGTTGTTAATATCAATTTCGGTTGGAATGATACCATTGCTTGAAGGAAAGCGAATTCTATTGTGAAGCCAGGACATGAGTATAGCTATGCAATCAAGAACGGTTGATTTTCCTGAACCGTTAATGCCAATAAGAAGTGATGTTTTTGAATTTCTGAGATCAATCGTAAGAGATCTGATTCCCCTAAAATTCTCAATTTTAGTCTCAAGTATCTTCACCATCAACTCCGATTAAGATAATGAATTCTCCAATCAACAGAATTGCGAGGAAACACTTAAATTTAATATATCCAATCAAAACAAGATACAACTTTTTTCTTCGTTTCAAAACAAACCCTTTTGGGCTTCAAACTGTTACGATGTATAAGACTGACTCCGAATAGTTTTTTGATAACTTCAATGCTTGCACGGATTCCATTCACGCCAGAGCCTGCCGGAATAGTTTACCATCTCGAAATAGTCCCCGTTACGGCCTCGAAGATATTGGGGATTGAGCGGTATCTTGCCATAAGGGGTGTCCAGAACATACTGCGGCACGGCAAACCCGGTGGTCCAGCCCCGGATTCCCCTTATGATTTCAAGGCCTTTCTCGATGGTGGTGACAAAATGCCCGGTTCCGGAGAGGGTTTGCGCCTGGTAAACGTAATAAGGCCGAATCCGCATTCTCACCAGTCCCCTCACCAGGGCGAGGAACGTCTCCCGCGAATCGTTCACCCCCCGGAGCAGTACCGACTGATTGTTCACCGGTATGCCGCGCGAAAGCAGAGTTTCGACCGCCCGACAAGCTTCGGGAGTGATTTCCCGGGGATGGTTGAACTGGGTGCTCACCCAGAGGGGATGGAAGGATGCCAGCATATCGGCAAGCTCTCCGGTGACTCGCTCCGGCCAGGTGCAGGGCGCGCGCGTTCCCACCCGAATGATTTCAACGTGGTTGATGGCGCGGATTTGACGGATAATCCCATCGAGATCCCTGTCGGAGAACATGAGCGGCTCCCCTCCGGTGAGGAGAACGTCCCGGATAGCCGGGTCGCTTTGGATATATGATATAACTCTTTCGAGGCGCTCTCCCCGGAGATCGGCGGAATCGTCACGGCGAAACCGCTTCCGGAGACAATGACGGCAGTACATGGGACACTGTCCGGTCACCATGACTGCTATCCGGTCGGGATATACCCGTATCACCCCGGGAACCGGGGAGCTTGCTTCCTCTTCCAGAGGGTCATTCACACCGTAAGTGTCGAGCTCGCGGATATCCGGCACCGCCTGGAGACGCAGCGGGCAGGAAGGGTCAGATGAATCCATCAGCCGGGCGTAATACCCGGTAATCCGCCAGGGATAGACAGCGCCCACCCTTTCAATATCCGCCTCATCCTGCGCGGTGAGGGGAATATGGTTTTTCAACTGTTGTATGGTATCGATCATGGAATGTTCAGAAATTCCGGAGAAAAGGATGTCGAATGTTGTTTAGATCCTAAAACGAGTTCAGGATGACAAGTGTCATGCCGAACTTGTTGCCGCTTCGCGGGAACGATGAAACCGTTTCGGCATCTATTTCGATATAAAATATGTCGTATGTATGTATCCTTAGAGCGCCGCAAAAAAAGACCTGCGCCATCCCCGCAAGTCTTTTTTACTTGTTATAAACTTTATGTAAAAAGCCTTTAACTCTTGGTTATGATGACCAGGTACTGAATCTTCCAGAACTGTTCCGTGTTCATCACTTTCAGCAGGGAAACATTTTTCCCGACTTCTTCGATCTGATAGCAGGTTTCGCTCCGGCTGGGGATCAGCCGGACATTTTTAGCCGGGCAGTTAATCTCGAATTCGTTTTTGTTAGCGATATTGATCTTGGTGAACGTGGCAGGGTCGAAATCCTTGGCCAGGTTGATGCTTTTCTTCTGAAAGAAACTGCCGGATTTTTCCACAATCTTCCTGCCGATCAGCTCTTTTTCGGTGCCAACCACAAAGTAGGCGGTCTTCCTGGTCTCGTCGAGAATCTGGCTGGTTTTTTCAAGCTCGGTGGAAACCACATGCAGGTTCTTCTGGGTATAGCTCAGGGTGTCCTGGGTGCTCTTGATCACTACATCTTTCAGGCCGATGGTTTCACGCATCTCAGCCATAGTTTTCTCGTTCTTCGTGATCTCGTCCTGCAGATTGGCGACCATCTGGTCAAGCACCTTGATCCGGAGATTGGACTTGTTCATCTTGTCTCGAAGCGCCGCAATGTCTTTTTTGTCCTTTTTGAGCTGATCCTCGATAACCGAAATATCGTTTATTATCTTGGATTTCTGGGTCTGGTCATTTTCGGCGCGGGTGATCATCCCGCTGATTAATACCTGTTTTTTACGGACATCCTGGAGCTTGTCCCCGATTTCGTTGATGGCGCCGGTTATCTCGTTTATGTAGCTGGTGAGCTTTTTCTGCTCATCTTCGCCCAGGAGATTTTCCTGTTTCAGAGTCGCAATCTCCTGCTTTTTCTGGTTGATGGCCCGGTACTGGGTAAATATAACCCCGCACAGGATGATGAACAGGAGTATCGCCGCCGCCGTTTTCACACCGCTGCCTCCGTATTTTTTTACCGGTTCCTGTTTTCCGGCGGGTAGTTGAGACTGTACATCGTTCATGGCGTTTTCACCTTTTCGTGTTGAGGTTTATGGTGGTTCCCCTTAATGATTTCAACCCTTGCAGAGATAGCTTTTACCTACAACTTGTAAAAGTATCTTAATAATATAATGAAATTGATAAAAAATATCAACCGGTTTATAAGAAATCTGGCCATCCCCCATTTTTTTCTTTGGCGACAAATATGCCATGCTATTTATATGCTCTAAAGACAAAATCCCCCCGCCGCATAAAGCGGCGACCCCCTTGTTAAGGGGGTAAGATACTGCCTGCCAATATGTTTCCCCCCTTAAAAAGGGGGGA